>JAURXE010000719.1 GCA_030654635.1 Pseudomonas sp. | reverse complement strand
GTTTGTCCCAGGTGCCGGGGCCGAGGCCGGGCAGCGCCAAGCCATGCTTGCCACTGAGCCAAATCAGCCGGGCGCGAAACTGGCTGGCGCAGGCGGGGCTGGATTGCCAGCAGCTGCCGGCGTGGTAATCGGCGGGGTTGGGTACGGCCAGTTCGGCTCGCTGTGGATTGCGCCAGACCACGTTGTCGAGGCGCGGGATGGTCAGGCCGGCGAGGGCGATGGCGACTCGATCGCCGGGGCGGATATCCAGTTGTTGCCAGCGTTGCAGGGAGCCGAGGCTGACCCGACTAATGCTGCGATCATCCAGGCGCAGCGGCTGCAGGCTCAGCACCGGGGTGATGCGCCCGGTGCGGCCGATATTAAACTGCACCGCGCGCACCTCGGCCAAAGCTTGAGCTATGGGGTATTTCCAGGCTGCGGCCCAGTCCGGCGGTGTGGCTTGCCAGCGCTCGGCGGCGGATCGTGTGCTTTGTTTGAGCACCACACCGTCGCTGGCAAACGGCAGCGCACCGCGGTACCAGCTGTCGCGCCAGTGCTGGGCTTGCTCAAAACTGCTGATCGGCTGGCTGAGTTGCTGCGGTTGGTCAAAACCCAGGGCGCGCAGGCCTGCGAGGCGCTCGGCCATGCTGGTGGGGCCGGTGGGCCAGTCCCAAATAAACAGCTCGATTTGTGTGGCTTGGCTGGCGCTGAGTGTTTGCCGGGCCATTAATCCTGCGACTTTGCCGCGCGCGCCTTGGCTGCCTTCTTTGGCCTGAATATGCCCAGGCAGGCGCCAGTAGAGTTCGCCCTGGAGAATCAGTTTGCCCGTGCTGGCCAGCGGCCGCGCCAGTGCCGGTATTTGCCGGGCATTGCGCGTCCAGTCTTGCCCGCTATTGCCGTCGCCACGGCTGATGGCCTGTTGCAGGCGGCCGTCTTGAAACACCAGGGTCACCGCCACACCGTCGACCTTGGGTTGAATCCACAACTCCTGGCGCGTGCTTATCCACTGACGCACGGCGGTGTCATCGGCCAGTTTGTTCAGGCCGGTTTGCGCGACGGGATGGCTGAGTGGGCCGCCACTGCTGGCCAGTGGGTTGCTGGCGCGGCTTCCGGGAAAGCAGCTGCGCAATAGCTCCAGCTGGCTGCGGGCTTGGTCGTAGAGTTCATCGGCGATCAGCGCAACGCCTTGGCGATGGTAGGCGTCGTCCCATAGCGCGATCTGCTGGCTGCGCTTGGCCAGTTCGGCTTGCGCCTGGGGCGGGCTGAGGTTTGGGCAGTCGGCGGCGAGTATGGGTGGGCTAAGCAGGCAGAGGGATAAGACAATCCAGCGTGGCATCGAGAGCATCCTTGCTCGGGGAGTGATGCTTGCAGCCTAGACGCTCGCCAATAAAAAGCCCCGCACGGGGCGGGGCTTCGGGTGTTGCTGGCAGCCTTACAGGCCGGCGGCGCTGCGCAGTTCGGCGGCGCGGTCGGTTTTTTCCCAGGTGAAGGTGGTGAAGGTGTCGCCACCCACGGTTTTTTGCTGCGGCGTGCGGCCGAAATGGCCGTAGGCGGCAGTCTCCTGGTACATCGGGTGCAGCAGGTCGAGCATCTTGGTGATGGCGTATGGACGCAGGTCGAAGACTTCACGCACCAACTTGATGATGGTGTCTTCGCTGACCGTGTTGGTACCGAAGGTGTTGATCGAAATCGAGGTTGGTTGAGCTACGCCGATGGCGTAGGACACCTGGATTTCGCAACGGTCGGCCAGGCCGGCAGCGACGATGTTCTTGGCTACATAACGACCGGCATAGGCGGCCGAACGGTCAACCTTGGATGGATCCTTGCCCGAGAACGCGCCGCCGCCGTGACGGGCCATGCCGCCGTAGGAGTCGACAATGATTTTACGGCCGGTCAGGCCGCAGTCGCCCACTGGGCCACCAATCACGAAGTTACCAGTCGGGTTGATGTGGAATTGGGTGCCTTTGTGCAGCAGCTCAGCCGGCAGGCAGTGCTTGATGATCAGCTCCATCACGCCTTCGCGCAGGTCGCTCAGGCTGACTTCCGGGTTGTGCTGGGTCGACAGCACCACGGCGTCGATGCCGACCACTTTGCCGTGCTCATAGCGGCAGGTGACCTGGGATTTCGCATCTGGGCGCAGCCACGGCAGCAGGCCAGATTTGCGGGCTTCGGCCTGGCGCTGGACCAGCTGGTGGGAGAAGGTGATCGGGGCTGGCATCAACACGTCGGTTTCATTGCTGGCGTAGCCGAACATCAGGCCCTGATCGCCGGCGCCCTGGTCTTCTGGCTTGGCGCGGTCGACACCTTGGTTGATGTCGGGGGACTGCTTGCCAATGATGTTCATCACGCCGCAGGTGGCGCCATCGAAGCCGACGTCGGAGCTGGTGTAGCCGATGTCGCAGATCACATCGCGAACGATCTGTTCCAGGTCGACCCAGGCGCTGGTGGTGACTTCACCGGCGATGATGGCAACGCCGGTCTTGACCAGGGTTTCGCAGGCCACGCGGGCGTGCTTGTCTTCGGCGATGATGGCGTCGAGCACCGCATCGGAGATCTGGTCGGCGATTTTGTCCGGATGTCCTTCAGACACGGACTCGGAGGTGAAGAGGGAGTATTCGCTCATCGGGGCAGTTCCTGTTCTATTTAACGGTGAGGGCAGCCAGAGGGCGTCGGAAATGACGCACCTGAATCTGGAAGCCGTTACGTAAACCTAAGTACACACTTTCTTCGGGCATCAGCCCCGCGGCGCTGGCCCAGCGGGCCAGGTCGTCTTGCTCAAAGCCCAGCCAAAGATCGCCGCAGGCATCGCGGGCCCAGCTTTGGTTGTGGCTGCATAACTCGGTGATCAGCAAGCTGCCGCCGAGATTAATTCGTGGAGTCAGTTGTTTGATCGCCTCGGCCGGCGCGGCAAAGTGATGCAGCACCATGTTCAGCACCACGCAGTCGGCGCTGGCGGCGGATTGGCCTAAGGCGTCGAGCAACTCTAGCTGAACATTGGTCAGTCCTTCGCGCTCGCAGCGTTGGCGGGCCAGTTCGAGCATCGCCGGGCTGTTGTCCAGCGCCGTCACTTGAGTAAAGCGGCGCGCCAGTTCGGGCAGAAAACCGCCGTCGCCGGGGCCGACTTCCAGGGCCGTGGCGCTGCTGGCAAAGTTCAGTGAGTCGAGCAATCCGAGCAGGCTGTCGCGGTACTGTGGCAGGCTGGCGATCAGGTCTTGCTGGGCCTGAAAGCTGTCGGCGATGCGGGCAAAAAAGTCGTGGCTGGCGGCAGCGCGCTGGCTGTGCACGGCGGCAATGCGTTGCTGCACCTCGGC
>JAURXE010000713.1 GCA_030654635.1 Pseudomonas sp. | reverse complement strand
ACGAATTGCCGTGAGCTTGGCGCGGGACGGAGGAATACGCCGTCTTCGAAGCGCAGCAGGCCTTGCTCGACAAAGGCCGCCAGCCATTGGTCGATCACGCCGTCCAGTTCGTCCAGGCTCCAGCGGATAAACAGCTCCGACTGCAGGTACGGATAAAGCGCACGGGTGTAGCGCAGTATTTGCTCGCGGCTGATCCGCGCGTTGCTCTGGAAGAAGCTCGCCAGCAGCGCCGGCAGGGCAAAAATGTGCAGCACGTTGTTGCGGTAATAGGTCATCAGGACGGCGTTGTTTTCGTCCAGATAGAGAATCTTGCCCAGAGCGTCCTTCTGCGCGGCCAACAGATCCATGCTTTGCACGTATTCAATCAGCGCCTGGCCATCGCCTTCCGGCAAGGTGGTGTGCGGCGAGTAGGGCACGCTGCGCAGCAAGGCCAGATACAGGTCGAGCACCCGTGCCAGGGCTTTTTCATCCAGCGCCAGTTTGCTGGTGGACAGCAGGGCCAGGGCCACCAGATTGACTGGGTTAACCGCCGCTGCCTCGTTGAGGTGGCGGGCGATGCGTTCGGCCAGGTGATTGGCGGTGTCGTTCAGCCAGCTCGGCCGATACTGCGGCGCCAACTGCTGGCTGCGCCAGTCCGGTTGCTCGGCGTCGAGGAATTCGGCCAGTTTCAGTGGCTCACCGAAGTTGACCCAGACGCTGCCGAAGCGCTGCTTGAGGGCGCCAATCACTTTGAAGATGTCGAAGATCGACTCTTTCTTCTTGCTCGCACCGCGCAATTCGCCCAAATAGGTGCGGCCTTCCAGCACCCGCTCGTAGCCGATATACACCGGCACAAAGACGATCGGCAGGCGGTTGGAGCGCAAGAAGCTGCGCAGGGTAATCGCCAGCATGCCGGTCTTCGGTTGCAGCATCCGCCCGGTGCGCGAGCGGCCGCCTTCGACGAAGTATTCCACCGGGAAACCCCGGCTGAATAAGGTGTGCAGGTATTCGTTAAATACCGCGGTGTAGAGCGGGTTGCCCTTGAAGGTGCGGCGCATAAAGATGGCGCCGCCACGCCGCAGCAGGCTGCCGATCACCGGCATATTGAGGTTGATGCCGGCGGCGATATGCGGCGGCGTTAAACCATTTCTGAACAGCAAATAAG
>JAURXE010000712.1 GCA_030654635.1 Pseudomonas sp. | reverse complement strand
CGTGCCGCGCTCGCGGCGGATGCGCAGCACTTCCACCGGCAAGCCTTCGGTAAAGGCCTGAATCCGTGGCTGCAAATCGCTCAAATAATCATCGGCAGTCACCAGCACTTCCAGCCAGACCGGCTTATCGAGCGTGCCTTGGCTGGCGGCCTCGGCGATGGCGCTTTGCAGCTCAGCCAAGTTGCCACGCAACGACTGCACGGGCTGAAAACGTGGCACTAATAATGGGGTGATCTGCTCCAGGCCCTCGCTATTCAAGTCCACCAACAGCACTTCTTTTTGCTGCTTGGCCTCATCGAAACTCAGTGGAATGGGCGAGCCGCAGTAGCGGATATGCTCCAGGCCGCCGACTTTCTGCGGCCGGTGAATATGCCCCAAAGCGATATAGGCCGCTGGTGGGAAAGAGCTGGTGGGAAAGGCCTCCAGACTGCCAACGTAAATTTCCCGTACCGACTCGCTGGCGCTGGCGCCAACCGTAGTCAGGTGGCCGGTGGCGATAATCGGCAGCTGGCCGCCAAGCGCATTGCGCTTACTTTCGGCCAAGGCATACAGCTGCTGGTAATGCTGCTGGATCGCCGTCTGCAACCCCAGCTGTTTGTCTTGCGCGCTCTCGCCGGCTTGGCTGTGCAGCACATCGCGGGGGCGGATAAAGGGGATGGCGCAGAGGATCGCGCCCGGCTGACCGTCGCGGGTATGCAGCACCAACACCTGTTCATCCAACTGCGTGCACACGCCGGGGATCACCCGGGTATTCAGTTGCGCCAGCAGGGTCTTGCTCTCGCCGAGCATGGCCACTGAATCGTGATTACCACCCAGCACCAGCAACTCGGCGCCGCTCTGGCGCAACTCAACAATAAAATGGTTGTACAGCTCACGGGCGTAGCTGGGCGGCGCGCCGGTGTCGAAAATATCGCCGGCCACCAGCACCGCATCCACCTGCTGCGTCTGCACCTGCTCGATCAACCAGGCGAGAAAGGCCTGATGCTCGGCCTGGCGGGTCTTGCCCATAAAGTGCTGGCCAAGGTGCCAGTCGGAGCTGTGCAGAATGCGCATGCTTAGAACACCCAATCCTTGACCACCATATGGGTCTTCACTTTCTGCATGCCGGGGAAGTTTTCGATCTCGCCGCGAATCTCGCTCAGGCGCAGCATGGACGCGGCTTCGATCGACACCAGCATGTCGGTCTCGCCGCTGATGCCACTGCAGCGGCGCACTTCCGGGAACACGCGCATCAGCTCGACATAATGCTCGCAGCGCCCGCCTTGGTAGAACAGCTCCAGATAGGCCTTGATTGCGCCATAGCCCGGCAGCGCGACTTGGGCGTGGTAACCGCTGATCACACCGCTGTGCTCCAACTGACGAATGCGCTCGCTGACCGCCGAACGCGACAGGTTAACCTCGCGCGCAATCTGGCTGACGGGCAGGCGCGCAATAGTGCGAGTATCTGCTGATCGAACTTGTCCACGTGGGTCTCTCGGAAAAGGCAATTTGACGGCCAAATGCGCCAGATCGTCGGTCAAAGCCGACGCTTCGCCAGCAGCCTGTAACAGACGGGCGATTTAACATGGCGAACGAAACCGCAGAGCATACAACATGAGTCGTCTGAACCCGGAACTGAGCCTGCTGCAAGGGATTGGCCTGCTGAGCACTTCACTGTTGGGTACCGGCATCTTTGTCATCCCCGCGTTGGCCGCCACCACGGCGGGCGAAGCGTCGCTGTGGGCTTGGATGCTACTGATCGCCCTGGTGCTGCCAGTGGCCTTTACCTTCGCTCAGCTGGGCCGGCACTTTCCCCATGCTGGCGGCGCGCCGCATTTGATTGGCCGCGCCTTTGGGCCGCGGATGGAGCGTATCAGCGCGCTGCTGTTTCTAGCGGTGTTGCCGGTGGGTTTGCCGGCGGCGCTGAATATTTCCACCGGTTTTTTCCAGGCCTTGTTTCCCATCGGCCGCGGTGAAGCGCTGCTGATTCAGCTCGCCACGCTGGGGGCGATGTTGCTCCTCGGCCAACGCCCAGCAAAGGCCTCGGGCTTGGTACAGGGGGTGATTGCCTTGGCGATTATTACCACGGTGGGTTTGATCTGGTGGGCCGGTGATTTGCCCCACGCCAATCAACCTTTGCTGCCGGAACAGAGTGGTTCCTGGCATCTGCTACCGGCCGCACTCGGGGTGATGTTTTGGTGTTTTGTCGGCATCGAAGCCTTTACCCATATGGGCGAAGAATTCAAACACCCGAAACGTGATTTCCCCCTCGCCTTGCTGCTCGGCGTGTTGCTCGCTGGCCTGGTGTATTGGGCATGTTCGCTAGCGGTGTTGAGCCTTCATGCCTACGGCGATGTGCAGACCGATGCCGCGTCCCTGCTGCGTATGCTCGACCAACTGTTCGGCGCCAAGGCCCGTTGGCTTAGTGCGCTGATCGGCTACTTGGCCTGCTTTGCTTCGATGAATGTCTATGTGCAGGGCTTTGCAAGGTTGATCTGGAGCCTGGCCGATGACGGCAAATTGCCGCGCCCGCTGGCCCAGCGCAACCATCACGGTGTGCCGGCTCGCGCCTTGTTGCTGGTGGTGATGATCTGCGCCCTGTGCGCTAGTTTGGCAGCGGTGATGCAACTGTCGGTGGACCAACTCATCCGCTACGCCAATGGCAACTTTGTGC
>JAURXE010000704.1 GCA_030654635.1 Pseudomonas sp. | reverse complement strand
GCCGATCTCGATCAGCCCTTGCTGGTGGTCTGCTACCACGGCAACTCCAGCCAGAGCGCCGCCGCCTACCTGGTCAGCCAGGGGTTTAGCGAGGTGTACAGCCTCGATGGCGGCATCGAAGCCTGGCAAGCCAGCTTCCCGGCGCAAGTCAGCCAAAACCTTCCGGCATAAAAAAACTTCTGCGCCTTAACCCGCGCCAGCCCTAGGCTGGCGCGGCCGCTTGCGGCTTGCCGAGTCCAGCGCAGCCATCATCGCCCTTGACCTTGCCGATTCCGAACTATCCTTAAGCACAAGCCGTGCGCAACTTGCATGCAGCGCCATTCGCTGCGCGGCCATTGCTAAGAATCTTTTGGTGTCTCGGGGGATTTTCGTCAGGTGAATGCCTGTCACTGCACGACTGATCCCATGCCGACTCCGAGCAACAGCGAGGTGACGTCATGACAATTTTCAGCCACTTTCAACAACGCTTCGAAGCGACCCGCCAAGAAGAGTATTCGCTGCAAGAGTATCTCGAACTGTGCAAGCAGGATCGCAGCACCTATGCCACCGCCGCCGAGCGTTTATTGCTGGCGATTGGCGAACCGCAACTGGTGGACACCTCGCACAACTCGCGGCTCTCGCGGATCTTCTCCAACCGGGTGATACGCCGCTACCCAGCCTTTGTTGATTTTCATGGCATGGAGGAGTGCATCGACCAGATCGTCTCCTACTTCCGCCATGCTGCCCAAGGCCTGGAAGAGAAGAAACAAATTCTCTACCTGCTCGGCCCGGTGGGCGGTGGCAAGTCATCCCTGGCTGAAAAACTCAAACAACTGATGGAGAAGGTGCCCTTCTATGCCATCAAGGGCTCGCCGGTATTCGAGTCGCCGCTGGGGCTGTTCAACCCCACCGAAGACGGCGCCATTTTAGAAGAAGACTTCGGCATTCCCCGGCGCTACCTGAGCACAGTGATCTCACCTTGGGCCACCAAGCGTCTGACCGAGTTCGGCGGCGATATCAGTCAATTCCGGGTGGTCAAACTCTACCCCTCGATCCTCAATCAAATCGCCATTGCCAAGACCGAGCCTGGCGATGAGAACAATCAGGACATCTCGGCCTTGGTCGGCAAGGTCGATATTCGCAAGCTAGAAGAATTCCCGCAAAACGACGCCGATGCCTACAGCTACTCAGGTGCTCTGTGCCGAGCCAATCAGGGGCTGATGGAGTTTGTCGA
>JAURXE010000701.1 GCA_030654635.1 Pseudomonas sp. | reverse complement strand
GCACAACTACATTCCCAACTGGCTCAAGCTGGTCTCGGAAGGCAATATCCTGGCCGCCGCCGAACTGGCGCATCAGACCAATACCCTGCCGGAAGTCTGCGGCCGCGTCTGTCCGCAGGACCGTCTGTGTGAGGGTGCCTGCACCCTGAATGATGGCTTCGGCGCCGTGACCATCGGCTCGGTGGAGAAGTACATCACCGACACCGCCTTCGCCATGGGCTGGCGTCCGGACATGTCCAAGGTCAAGTCGACCGGCAAGAAGGTCGCGATCATTGGCGCCGGGCCTGCGGGCCTGGGCTGCGCCGATGTCTTGGTGCGCAATGGCGTCAAGCCGGTGGTGTTCGACAAGAACCCGGAGATCGGCGGCTTGCTGACCTTTGGTATCCCAGAATTCAAGCTGGAAAAAACCGTCCTGAGTAATCGCCGTGAAGTTTTCACCGGCATGGGTATCGAGTTCCGCCTGAATACCGAAGTCGGCAAGGACGTGACCGTTGAGCAATTGATCGCCGAGTACGATGCCGTGTTTATGGGCATGGGCACCTACACCTATATGAAGGGCGGTTTCCCCGGTGAAGACTTGCCGGGCGTCCACGATGCGCTCGATTATCTAATCGCCAACGTTAATCGCAATCTCGGCTTCGAGAAGTCGGCGGCTGATTTTGTCGACATGAAGGGCAAGAAGATTGTCGTGCTCGGTGGTGGCGATACCGCCATGGACTGCAACCGCACGGCCATTCGTCAGGGCGCTAAGGCGGTTACCTGCGCCTATCGCCGCGACGAAGAGAACATGCCGGGCTCGCGTAAAGAGGTTAAAAACGCCAAAGAAGAAGGCGTTAAGTTCCTCTACAACCGCCAGCCGATCGCCATCGTTGGCGAGGACAAAGTGGAGGGCGTGAAGGTCGTTGAGACCCGCCTCGGCGAACCGGATGCCCGTGGCCGCCGCAGCCCTGAGCCGATTCCAGGTTCCGAGCAAATCATCCCGGCCGATGCCGTGGTGATTGCCTTTGGTTTCCGGCCAAGTCCGGCGCCATGGTTTGAGCAGTTTGAAATCCAGACCGACAGCCAGGGTCGAGTGATTGCACCAGAACTTGGTCCGTTCAAGCACCAAACCAGCAACCCGAAAATCTTCGCCGGTGGCGATATGGTGCGCGGTTCTGATTTGGTGGTGACGGCGATTTT
>JAURXE010000691.1 GCA_030654635.1 Pseudomonas sp. | reverse complement strand
GCCAAAGCCGGTGGGTACGATTAGAAAGGTATGCATGGTTAATCCTTGGGAGCGGTTAAATAGCGGTGATCGTTGCTGATGCGGTGTTGCCAGCGGGCATACATCCGGTCTATTGCAGCGCCGTATCCGGGGTTATAACCGCGAGAGTATCCAGGGCGATTTGCCGTTCTTCATTGGTGGCTATAACCAGCACTTGTGGATGGCCGGCGCGCTGAATCGGTCCACTGTTACCGCCGACGCAGGCCAGGTTGGCGGCGGGGTCCAGCTGCAGGTTGAGCAGTTGTAAATGCTCGAGGGTTTTACTGCGCACCAGGGCGGAGTTTTCACCAATGCCACCGGTAAAAATCAGCCCGTCCAGCCGCGGCAGGGCGCAAGCCATGGCCGCCAGGGATTTGGCCAGGCGATAACAAAACACCTCAATCGCCAGAGTGGCGCCCGGATGCCCTTGGGCGCGGGCTTGCTCCAGGCTGCGCATGTCATTGGAGAGACCCGACAAACCGAGCAGGCCACTGTCGTGATTGAGCATGTGCTCGATCTGTTCCAGGCTCCAGCCTAGGGTGCGGGCTAAGTGGCCAAACAGGTTCGGGTCGACGTCGCCGCTGCGGGTGCCCATGGCCAAACCTTCCAGAGGCGTCAGGCCCATGCTGGTGTCGCGGCTCTGGCCGTTGACTATGGCGCAGGTCGAGCAGCCATTACCCAGATGCGCCGACAGCCAACTGCTATCAGTCACCGGCAGCCCGCTCAGCTCGGCGGCGCGCAGGCTCACATAACGGTGGCTAGTGCCATGGAAACCATAACGGCGCACACCATGCTCGCGGTACAGCACTTCGGGCAAGGCATAGCGATACGCATGTTCGGGCAGGCTTTGATGGAAGGCCGTATCAAAGACCGCTACTTGCGGCAGTTCGGGGAACAGCGCCAGCGCCGCTTCTATGCCCTGCAAGTTGGCCGGATTGTGTAGCGGTGCCAGCGGTGCCGTGGCGCGAATCGCCGCCAAGGTCTG
>JAURXE010000677.1 GCA_030654635.1 Pseudomonas sp. | reverse complement strand
GGACCTGACCCTGGAAGCCGACGTGGCCTTTTTTGGTAGCGGCGCGGGCGGCGGCTCCACGGCGGAAATCCTCAGCCAGGCCGGCTTCAAATTGCTGCTTATCGAAGAAGGCCCGCTGAAAACCAGCAACGACTTCAAAATGCAGGAGCCTGAGGCCTACGGCGCGCTGTACCAGGAAGGCATGGGACGGATGAGCAAAGATGGCGCCATCACCATCATGCAAGGCCGCGCCGTGGGTGGCACCACACTGGTCAATTGGACCTCGAGTTTTCGTACCCCCGACCCAACGCTGGAGCACTGGGCCAGCGAGTACGGCGTCAAAGGCCATAGCCCGGCCGAAATGGCGCCCTGGTTTGCCCGCATGGAAGAACGCCTCGGCGTAGCCCCTTGGGCGCTGCCACCGAATGCCAACAACGACGTGATTCGCCGCGGCTGCGACAAGCTCGGCCTGCACTGGAAGGTGATTCCACGTAACGTCCGTGGCTGCTGGAACCTCGGTTACTGCGGCATGGGCTGCCCGACCAACGCCAAGCAATCGATGCTGGTCACCACCATCCCCGGCGCGCTCAACAACGGCGGCGAACTCCTCTATCTGGCCCGCGCCCAGCGCTTGCTGCACGACGGCAACAAGGTCACCGGTATTGAATGTGTGGCCATGGACGAACTCTGCGTGGCGCCCAACGGCCGCAAGATCACCGTCAAGGCCAAGCATTACGTGCTGGCCGGCGGCGGCATCAACAGCCCAGGTTTGCTGATGCGCTCCGACGCCCCCGACCCGCACCAGCGCGCTGGCCAACGGACGTTTTTGCATACGGTGAATTTCTCGGCGGCGCAGTTCGATGAGGTGATTAATCCCTTCTACGGCGCCCCGCAGTCGATCTACTCCGACCATTTTCAGTGGGATGACGGCGCCACCGGGCGCATGTCCTACAAGCTGGAAGTGCCGCCACTGCAGCCAGCACTGACCTCGACCTTGCTCGGCCGTTTCGGCATCGACAACGCCCTGCGCATGGAGCAACTGCCGCACACCAACGTGATGCTGGCGTTGATGCGCGACGGTTTTCACCCGGACAGCGCGGTGGGCAAGGTGGAGTTGCGCGGTGACGGCAGCCCGGTGCTCGACTACCAGATGACCGACTACACCTGGGACGGCATCCGCCGGGCCTTCCACACCATGGCCGAGATCCAGTTCGCCGCCGGCGCCAAGGCGGTACTGCCTCTGCACGCCGATGCCGACTACGTGCCGACCCTGGCCAAAGCCCGCGAGCTGATCGATAACCTGAGCCTGGAGATTTACCGCACCCGCCTCGGCTGCGCCCACGTGATGGGCGGCTGCGGCATGAGCGAAGAT
>JAURXE010000672.1 GCA_030654635.1 Pseudomonas sp. | reverse complement strand
CAGTGCTACTCGTTTGACGCCGCCGATGTTACTCAATTGTTCGCTGGAGGCGGCAGTGAAGGGGCCGCCGAAACCCGGCACTAAGCAACACTCACTGAGCGTGTTAGGCCTGCGCAGTTTGTTCGCCTGCGGCCCTAAGGGCCCAGGATTGGCGCGGGTTCTGAGTGTTTTTCGCTCACATTCGCGATTTCTGGCATAATTGCCGACAAATTTTTCCGTTGTAGTGGCCGGTTCTGGGCACTACATCACGACTGGAGGACTCGGCCACTGGCCGACGGGGACCCGCATGACTCAAGCCAATACCGCCGTGTACACCGACATTAGTGCCGCGCAACTGATCGAAGAAGCGATTCGGCGTGGCGAAGGTGAACTGGCCGCCAACGGTTCGCTGGTAGTGAAAACCGGTCACCGTACCGGTCGTTCCCCAGCAGACCGCTTCATCGTTGAAGAGTCCACCACCCAGGCTGCTATCGCCTGGGGCAGCATCAACCGGCCGTTCCCGGCCGACAAGTTCGATGCCCTGTGGGAGCGCGTAGAAGCCTACGTCGCCAGCCGCGAATCGTTCGTTTCCCACGTCCATGTAGGCGCTCACCCAGAGCACTATCTGGCGATCAAAATGACCACCGAAACCGCCTGGCACAACCTGTTCGGCCGTTGCCTGTTCATCAATCCTGAACAGTTCAACCCAAGCAGCAGCCGCGAATGGCAGATCATTAACGCCCCATTCTTCGAGTGCGTGCCTGAGCGTGATGGCACCAACTCCGATGGTTGCGTGATCATTAACTTTGCTGCCAAGAAGGTCTTGTTGGCGGGCATGCAATACGCCGGCGAAATGAAGAAAGCCATGTTCTCGGTGCAGAACTTCCTGCTGCCAGCGGTTGACGTGCTGCCGATGCACTGCGCCGCCAACGTTGGCGAAGACGGCGACACCACCTTGTTCTTCGGTCTGTCGGGCACCGGCAAAACCACCCTGTCGGCCGACGAAAGCCGTTACCTGATCGGTGACGATGAACACGGCTGGGGCGTTGGCACCGTGTTCAACATCGAAGGCGGTTGCTACGCCAAGTGCATCGACTTGTCGGCCAAGAACGAGCCAGTGATCTGGAAAGCCATCCAGTTCGGCGCCGTGCTGGAAAACGTGGTGCTCAACCCGATCACCCGTCTGCCGGATTACGCCGACGCCAGCCTGACCCAGAACAGCCGTGCGGCTTACCCGCTGGAGCTGATCGAGAAGCGCGTCGAGGCCAACCGTGCCGGCGAGCCAAACGCTGTGATCTTCCTGACCTGCGACCTGACCGGCGTACTGCCGCCAGTGTCGATTTTGAACAACGAGCAGGCGGCCTATCACTTCCTGTCGGGTTACACCGCGCTGGTCGGCTCGACTGAAATGGGTTCGGGCGGCGGCATCAAGTCGACCTTCTCCACCTGCTTCGGCGCGCCGTTCTTCCCGCGTCCGGCTGGCGAATACGCCGAGTTGCTGATCAAGCGCATCAAGGGCTTCGGCTCCAAGGTGTACCTGGTTAACACCGGCTGGACCGGCGGCGGCTACGGCGTTGGCAAGCGTTTCAATATCCCGACT
>JAURXE010000066.1 GCA_030654635.1 Pseudomonas sp. | reverse complement strand
GGTGAGTGCGTTACATCAGCAAGATTTGGCCGAGGGTTTCGGGCGGGCTACTTTGCCCTTTGCGTTGGCGCGCAAGTATCCGAATGCGGCGGCAGAGTGGGGCTGGCAGGTTGTCTTTCCCTCAGGCACTCGCTCTCAAGACCCCCGCGGCAGTGGGGTTTATCGTCATCATTTGCATGAAAAGACCATTCAGCGAGCGGTGCGTGAAGCGGTTCTGCGCGCGCGGGTTATTAAGCACGCAACACCACATACCTTTCGGCATTCGTTTGCCACTCATTTATTGGAGGCCGGGCAGGATATTCGTACCGTGCAGGAGTTGCTGGGGCATGCGGATGTGAAAACGACGCAAATCTACACCCATGTACTTAATCGTGGCGGGCTTGGGGTGATCAGTCCGCTGGATCGTGTATTGGGCTAGTGGGTCGATGGCTTCTGTTCCAATCGCGCTACTGGGCAGGCATAAAAAAACCTGCGCGCTGGGTTCAGCGGCAGGCTTTTTTTGTTCGCTCTGGTGGGCTGAAGCCCTCCATACATATTGTGGCTTAGGCTTCGATCGTTTCGGCCCAGAGGTCGTATTCGTCGGCGTTGGTGACGCGGCACCAGACTTTGTCGCCGGGCTTCAAGTCTTGGTCGCTGTCGATGTAGACGATGCCGTCGATTTCCGGGGCGTCGGCGAAGCAGCGGCCGATGGCGCCGTCTTCGTCGATTTCGTCGACCAGCACTTCAATCTCTTTGCCGATTTTCAACTGCAGGCGAGCTGTGCTGTTGGCTTGCTGGTGGGCCATAAAACGGTCCCAACGGTCTTGCTTGATGTCGTCGGGTACTACCGGGCTGTCCAGCAGGTTGGCCGGGGCGCCTTCAACCGGTGAGTACTGGAAGCAGCCGACGCGGTCGAGCTGGGCTTCGGTCAGCCAGTTGAGCAGGTATTGGAAGTCTTCTTCAGTCTCGCCGGGGAAACCGACGATAAAGGTTGAGCGGATGATCAGTTCCGGGCACTGCTCGCGCCAGTTCTTGATCCGCGCCAGGGTCTTGTCTTCGAAGGCTGGGCGTTTCATGGCCTTGAGGATTTTCGGGCTGGCGTGCTGGAAGGGGATGTCGAGGTACGGCAGGATCTTGCCAGCGGCCATCAGTGGGATGATGTCGTCGACGTTGGGGTAGGGGTAGACGTAGTGCAAACGCACCCA
>JAURXE010000640.1 GCA_030654635.1 Pseudomonas sp. | reverse complement strand
GGCGCCGCTGCTGCGTTGGTGGAACAGCATCAAGCTGCTGCCATCGCTCAGGGTGTGCAGTTGGCCCTGATAAAGCGCGGCGGTTTGCTCAAGGCAGGTGCGATAGCGCTGCAGCAAGTCGAGCAGGCGCGAACGAGGCAGGCGCCGCAGTTGTTCTTGGGCACCGAGCTGGATCGATAGCACCGCGCTGGCGTGGGCGGCTTGTGGTACCGGTTCGGGCTCTGGTGCGGGCACTGGCAATGCCGGCGCGGGCGCGGGCTGTTGGTCGTGTTGCAGTTCGTCGCGTAGATCGGCAAACGGATCGTCGTCTTCGCGGGTGCTGAGTGACGGGCTGTCGAGCGGGTCAAAATCCTCGTCGCTGTCAAACTGTGGATCGCGCAGGTCATGCACGGCAAAGCCGCCGGCAGGCTGTTCGTCCTCGTCCTCGGCGAAGGGATCGAGCGGATCAAATGAACCTTCGTCGTCTTCGTCCACTTCAATATCGCGATAGGCCGGGACAGCGCTGGCTGGCGCTTTGGCCGGCACCAGGCGGTGTTGTAACTGGCGGGCCAGATCACCGATTTCATCCTGGCGGCCAGAGCCGGGGGCTGGATCGTCAGGGTCGCGCAGCCAGACCCGCAGCTCCAGCAGCGGAATGGAAATATGCCGGCCCAGGCGCAGGCTTAAGGAGAGCGTCAGTGCCAGCAAAATCAAGCTCAGCAGGGCCATGCTTTGCAGGCTGATGGTCATCGGTTGTTCGAATTGCTCGGTGTCCAAACTAATGCGCAGGTGCCCGGCGATCACCTCTTGAAAGGTGATGGGCGTCGAATACAGCCCCTCGGTTTCACCCAGCAGACTTTGCTTGGGCCGCGAACCGGCTTCGGCCAGGATGCGGTTATCCACGCTGTAGATGGCCGCGTGGGACACCAGCGGGTTCTTCACCAGGTTATTAAGCAGCACGTTGAGGCTGAGAATGTCGTTGGATACCAGCAGCTCGGTGGCAGAGGCGGCGGTTTGCACGATCAGGCTCTGGCCCAGGGCATCCGCCTGCTGCTGCATGGCCTGCTTGAACTGCATGCCCATCACCCAAGCGTAAATCACCAGTGCCAGCGCCACTAACAGCAGGCTGTGGCTGGCAATACGCAAGGCCAAGGGCACGCGCCGCTGGCGCAGGGCATGAAAAATCAGCAGAAAGAAATTATCGGGTTTGACGGATTCGGGCCGGTTCACGGGGCTCGGCTCTTCTTGACTGGAATTGGCGCGCAGTATAGCCAGCTGTGCAGGGAGGGCCAAGCCTTGCGCTGGGTGCAAGTGCGGGCAAAGCCTGCACGCGGTAGCAATATCGGCCAAGTTGTTGGAATTCAGGCTTGGAGTGCCGATTTACAAGCCGTAAACTTCGCCTCCTTGTCGGTTTAGGGTGCTTGAGCGCTGCTCGCAACCCGCTTAAACCGACGCTTAGACTGTTTTTTACTGCTGCGGAGAGCCAAGCTTGCGCGAAATCGTCCTGATTAATATCACCGGGGAAGATCGCCCGGGGCTGACGGCGGCAATTACCGGGGTACTCGCCCAGGGCGGGGTGAATATCCTAGACATTGGCCAGGCGGTGATTCATGACACTTTGTCTTTCGGCATTCTGGTTGAAATCCCGCCCACCGAGCAGGCCTCCTCGGTACTTAAAGACCTGCTGTTTACCGCCTATAAGCTGGATCAGCAGGTGCGCTTTACCCCGGTGGCCGAGGCCGACTATCAGCAATGGGTGGCGGTGCAGGGCAAACCCCGGCACATAGTCACTCTGCTGACCCGCAAGGTCACGGCCGAGCAGCTACAGCGGGTCAGCTCGATCACCGCCAAGTACGGTTTGAATATCGACCATATTGATCGGCTGTCGGGGCGCATGCCACTGGATACCCCGGACGATCAGGGCAAGGGCTGTATTGAGTTCTCGGTGCGCGGCGAGCCGGCTGATCAGCAGGCGTTGCGCGCCGAGTTTCTCAGCGTGGCGCAGGAGTTGAATGTCGATATCGCCTTTCAACGCGACTCGCTGTTTCGGCGTAATCGGCGCCTGGCGGTGTTCGACATGGACTCGACCTTGATCGAAGCCGAGGTCATCGATGAGCTGGCCAAGGCGGCCGGAGTTGGCGAGCAGGTTGCGGCGATTACCGAACGGGCGATGCTCGGCGAGCTGGATTTTCGCGCCAGTTTCAAGGAGCGCTTGGCTCTGCTCAAGGGCTTGCCGGAGTCGACACTGGCCAGCGTTGGCGCCGGTTTGCGCTTGACCGAGGGCGCTGAAACGCTGTTCGCCGAACTCAAACGGCTGGGCTACAAAACCGCGATTCTGTCCGGTGGCTTTAGCTATTTTGCCAAGCAGCTACAGACCAAGCTAGGCATCGATTATGTGTTCGCTAATGAGTTGCAAATTGTCGATGGCAAGCTGACCGGCGTCGCCGTCGAGCCCATAGTCGATGCTCAGCGCAAGGCCGACTTGCTGCGTGAGTTGGCTGAGCGCGAAGGTTTGCGCCTGGAGCAGACCATTGCCGTCGGCGATGGTGCCAATGACTTGCCGATGCTGGCGCTGGCCGGTCTGGGTGTGGCCTTTCGCGCCAAACCGCTGGTTAAGCAATCGGCCAAGCAGGCGATTTCCACCCTGGGCTTGGATGGGATTTTGTATCTGTTGGGCTTTCGTGATCGCGACGGTAACGACTAGCCGGGTGCTGCGGCACAAATCGTTAGGCATGAAAAAGGCGATCTGCGGATCGCCTTTTTTGTCTGCGCGGGTTTATTCGTCGTCGGCCGAGAAGTCGTAATCCATCGACTGGGTCGGGCCTTGCAGGTAGTAACCCTGGATGTAGTTGACCCCGGCCTGCCAAAGCGTAGATAGCACGCTGGCGCTCTCCACGAAGGGCACGATGGTCAGTTTGGCTTGCGCGTGCAGGCTGGCCAGCAGGGTTTTCAGCGCTTCTTGATTGTCGGCGCTGGACAAGTCTTGGGAGAAGGAGCCGTCGATCTTCACAAAGTCGATGCTCAGGTGCTTCAAGGTATTGAAGGGGTTTAGCGAGCAACCAAATTGGCTCAGGCCGACCTGGCAGTGCAGTTCGTTAAGGCCTTGGGTCAGGGTTTTCGCCTGTTTGAGATAGGCGATGGCATCCGGTTCGCTAATTTGAAAGATCAGTGCATCCGAGGGCAGTCGTGCGGCTTTGAGTGCCACGCTTAGCCACGGCAAAATGGTTTGATCTTGCAGGCTGGCGCTCGACAAGTTGACGAACAAGCGGGTGCTGTGACCCTTGCTGCGGTGCTGGGCGAGCAGTTTGATCGAGTTGAGAATCACCCAGCGATCAATTTTCTCGGCCAGGCCGGCATCTATCGCCGCACGCAGAAACTCCAGCGGGGGAACCTCTTCACCTTGCGGGTTCAGCAGGCGCAGCAGCACTTCGTAGTGCTCATGACTGTCGCCGCGCAGGCTGATGATCGGCTGGAACAGCAGGCGGAAGCTGTTGTGTTCCAATGCTTGTTGCAGCATTGCCACCACGCTGCCGCGGCTGGCTGCGGCGGCCAGTTCGTCGGCAGGGTTGAATAGTTTTAACGTGTTGCCGCTGGTGAGTTCATCGGCGCAACGGTGTGCGCGATCAATCACATCCTGGCCGCGTGGGGTCTTTTCATTAACCCCGGCGGCGCCGATCGACAGGCTGGTTTGCAGGGTGCGACCGTTAATCTCGAACAGATGACTTTCGGTTTTTTTCAGCAGCTCATGCAGGCTGACTTGGCTTTGCTCGGGGGTTTGTCCGCTCAACAGTACGGTAAACACATCGTCGCCGAAGCGGGCTAATTGTGCATTACTGCCAAAGTGTGCGCTGAGCAGGTTGGCCAGATCGGTGAGGAGCAAGTCGATGCCGGCCAAGCCGGCCTCGGCCAGCAGCGTGGCGTAGCGATCAACGCGGATATAGGCGACGCAGGCCGCTTGCCCGGCATTCACGGCGCGTTCGGCGGCCGCATCGATGAGCTCGATAAAATGGCTGCGGTTGTGCAGGCCGGTCACTAGGTCTTGGCTGCTGATTTCCCGTAGTCGTTGTTCAAGTTCGGCATTGCCGGTTTCGGCGCGGATCACCACTTGAATGCACGGCTCACCCGCGTAAGTGGCCGGGGAGAAACCCATGCGGGCCTGAAACGACTGGCCGGTTTCTTTGATGCCGGTGCAGGCCAGTTCGGCGTTGCCTTCGGCGCTTTGGTAGTTTTTCAGGAAGTCTTTGAAGTTGCTCTGATCGCAGCTGGCGATCAAATCGATCATGGGGATGCCTTCCAGCTCCTCGCCATCTTGGTAGCAGAACATCTCTATGTAGGCGCGGTTGGCGTAAATATGCATGCCTTCGTGCACATAGGTGATGGCATCGACCGAGCTATCGAGTAGTAACTGGCAGCGTTTCTCAGCTTCGCGCAGTGCCACTTCGGCCACGCGCCGGGCGCGGCGTTCCTCAAGGTTAGCCAGCTCGCGATTGGCCACCAGCATCAGGCGTTCATCTTCACCTTGCGGCAAGGCATCCTGGGCGCCCAAGGCCAGCGCCTCGGTAATGGCGTCGGAATTATTGCCGTCGGTGAGCTGTATAAAGGGAATGTCTTTGGCTTGGCGGCGAATGGCGGTGATCGCCTCGTTTGGATCGAGGTTGTCGCTGTGGGGCGCGGCAATCAGCAGGTCCCAGCTTTGCGCCAAGGCTTGTGCCAGGTCGTCGCTGGAGACCAGGCGATGCACACGGGTAGCTCGACCGGAGTTGCGAAACAAGCTAACCAGGCGTTCGGCCTCGTTCTGCGAGTCTTCAAGAATTAGCAGTCGGATAGTTTTT
This sequence comes from Pseudomonas sp., assembly GCA_030654635.1. GTDB lineage: Bacteria > Pseudomonadota > Gammaproteobacteria > Pseudomonadales > Pseudomonadaceae > Aquipseudomonas. The sequence continues at coordinate 9,696 of JAURXE010000640.1, read as the reverse complement.
TTTTCAATGGCCATGGTCGGTTCTTGGCTGCGCCAAACGGACGCAAAAAGGCGATAAAAGGTAAATTTCCGGCAATCTACAGCGACTTCCAGAGTGAGTCAAAGTCTTCCTCCCCAGGTTTTGCTTGGGAATCTGGGGCTGTGACGGGCTTCCCTTGCGGGCTGTTGGTGGTCTCTACGCTGCGGTATTCAAACTGGGTGAAGCTGCCGGTGCTGGTTTGTTTGCGGCTAAGTACGGCGCGTTGTTCGTTGCCATTTAGATTGATCAGCACCTTGTTACCTTCCTGGAAGGGCAGGCGCGGGGTAATCAGGGTGGCGGGCCGGGAGATGGCAGCGATCGCCGGCAGTAACAGCGCGCGCAAGAACTGGCTGTTTTGCTCGGTTTTACGCATCAGTTGCAGGCCGCAGGGTTGTGCAAAAGGGGCGACCAGTTCGATGCCCATTTGAGTGCCGCCGCCGCGCACCTGGCGAATCCAGCGCACCACGGCAACGCTCCAGGCTTGGTTGGGGCTGTCTTGCAAGCCGAGAATTTCGCCGGCCTGTAATTGCCCCGGCACTTCTTTTGGCCACGACAGGCAATAGCCGCCTGGACTGTGGTTGACGATCGACAGGGTGAAGGTTGGGTATAGCTCGGCTGCCGCTGTTTCGGTTTGATCGTGTTCCGATTTGGCGGCGTCATGCCTCTGGTAGACGATCTCTTCCATCGGCAGGCCTGGCTCCCAATGGGTGATGCGTTGCGCATCAAAGGCGCCGCCCCAAATATCCAGACCCTTGTCTGCGGTCTGGGGCGCGAACTTAACCGTTTGAGCGGTTTTTTTCAGTACCTCGTTAAAGCTGGTTTGTCCGGCGATAAAGTAATGCACCGCACTCATGCCAATACTCAGTGTCAGGCTGCCTTGACCGTTGTTGCGGGCAAAGGTGCGTTCGGCAATATCGCCCCACGCGGCGCTGAGGTGTTGCAGTACATCTAGGCTAAAACCCTCGGGCACTTGCAGCTGAGATTGCCCGCGGTTTTCGGCGGGTAATAACAGGTACTCCTTGATGGCATCGGCCAGGGGCTGCGAGTCAATGCCGAGTAGTTTGCTCAGATCGCCGCTCGTGAACAGCGATTTGTAGCGTGGCGGGCCATCAACCAGCGGGGCGATGGCGAACAAGCTGGACGGCAGGCTGGCCGGTTGCAATTTGACCATGGCGCACCAGGGTTCAAGTGCTTCGGCTAGCCGTGCAATACCGCTCTGGCGCATTTGATTGCAGCGTGCGCAGCCCAGTAGCAAGGCCACCAGATAGCTTTGCTCAAGGCTCAAGCTGGGGTTGACGGTTTGCTTGGATTGCTCATCGCGCACATTCAGGTGCTGTAACTTCTGACTGCAGCCAATTTGATACAGCTGGTGCAGTTCTAGCCAGAGCCCTTCGGGTACCGGGCAATACAATTGGCTGGCGCGGATTAGCGAACCGCAGAGGCTGTGAGTGGCGCGCTGCAGAGCAGTAACCAGGCGCTGCAAGGGTTCGCGAGCGGTGCTGCCCACTTCTTGGACAACAATAAGTTTATAGCCGATGGCCAAATGATTTTGCAGCGCTTGGCAGAGATTGGCGACTTTGCGCGGGCGTTCATCGAGTACTACTGCCTGGTTGAGGAAGTGCCGCTCAAGGTGATTGCAGACGTAATAAACTTCCGGGCGCAGCAACTCCAGCAACTGCAAGCGGGTGTCGGCGCTACAGGCCAGCTGGTTAAGTTCGACCAAGGCTTGATAGAGCAGGCGCGCCATTTCGCCAAGATTGGCTTTCGGCAAGCCGGCCACCCAGCGCTTTAATTCGCGTGGGCTAGGATCGCAAAAAGTGAGGCTTTGCTGGTGCGGCGTGGGTACGCGTAGCAGCAAGTGCGGGCTCTGTTTATCCATGTAGCTGCAGTGCTCCACCGCCGCTGCGGGCGTGTGTTATTAGTATGGGCTTGACCGAACTTTAGCAGTATCTGGTGGTGCGCGCCGCCTATCGCAGGCTTGGTGGTGGAGTGCCGGGTTTGGTTTTACCCCGGCATGGCTTGCAGTTGTTGAGCGGTAAATTCTGCTTGGCCGTGATTAAACGTTGCTGGCGCCGAGGCGTTGGCCCATGCGTACTGGGCTACCAGCATCTAATTCTGTGGCCCACTGCACTTGCTCTGGGCCAAACAACACAATGGCGGTAGAGCCGAGTTTGAAACGGCCCAGTTCAGCACCCTTGGCTAGCTCAATGGGGGCACGGGCGGCGGCGTCGTAACGGCTGGTTTTGAGTTCGCGCTTGGGCGGAGTGACCAGACCTGCCCAGACAGTTTCGATTGAGGCGACGATCATCGCACCGACCAATACCACCGCCATTGGCCCGCGTTCGGTGTCGAAAATGCACACCGCTCGCTCGTTGCGGGCGAACAGTTCCGGGACGTTTTCGGCGGTGGTTTGATTGACGGAAAACAGCCGGCCGGGAACATAGACCATTTCACGCAGGGTGCCGGCCAGCGGCATGTGCACGCGATGGTAATCCTTGGGCGACAGGTAAATGGTGGCAAATTCGCCGCCCATAAACTCCGCCGCGCGGGCGCTGTCGCCACCCAGCAGCTCCAGTACGCTGAAGCTGTGGCCTTTGGCCTGGAAAATCCGCCCGTGTTCGATTTTACCCAGCTGGCTGACGGCGCCGTCGGCGGGGCTCAGTACCGCGCCGGTGCTGTTGTCGAGCGGGCGGGCACCGTCTTTTAGGGCGCGGGTGAAGAAGGCATTGAAGTGCTCGTAGGCATCCAGCTGCTCGACGGCGGCTTCGCTCATGTCGACTTGGTATTGCTTGGCGAACCAATTGATCAGACGGCTCTTAAACCAACTGATCCGGCATTCTGCGGCGTAGCCAATCAGGCGTGACAGCAGATGATGGGGCAGTAGGTACTGGCTGAGGATAAACAGACGCTGTTGCATTGTGGCTCCTTTAAAACTGTTGAAAAATCTGGCTGACGCAGAACTTAACGTTCGACTGGGGTGTCGGGGTGGTTGCCCCATTCGCCCCAAGAGCCGGCGTACGCTTTGACCCGTGGGTAGCCCAGCGATTTGGCGATCAGGTAGGTAAGACCTGAGCGGTGGTGGGTTTGGCAGTGGGTGATGAGTTCTTTGTCTGGGCTAATGCCCAGCTCCAGCAGGACTGGCGCGATGTCGCTGCGAATGCGCAGGTTGCGCGCCGGGTCCATCGCCTGGGTCCAGTCGAAGTTGACCGCGCCAGGGATGTGCCCGGCCTTGGTAGCGAGGGCTTTATCGCCACTGTACTCGCCGGCAGAGCGGGCATCCCAGATGGTCAGGTCGGCAGCGCCCAAGCGACCTTGCAGGTATTCCCTGCTGGCCGTGGGTGCTTGCAGCACATGTAGGCTCAGTGCTGCATTGTGCTTGGCTGGGGCGGTGCAAGACAGCTCGCGCTGATCGGCCAGCCACGCCAGCAAGCCGCCATTGAGGTAGTGGTAGTTGTGGTGGCCGATGACATCAAGCAACCAGATGAAACGTCCGGCCCAGCCGCCGCCTTCGTCGTCATAGACCACATACACCGCGTCCGGGTTATGCCCCAACTCACTGAATAAGGCTTCCAGCTGCGCTTGCGACGGCAGTAAACCGGGCGCTGGGGGCTGGCCGAGTTGGGTGCGTTTAGGGTCAACAAAGTGTGCGCCGGGGATATGGCCTTCGGCGTAGCGGGCGGCGCTGGTCAGGTCGACCAGGATTAATTCGGGGGCGCTCAGGCGGGCAGCTAGGTCAGCCGGCTCGATCACCAGTGGTAGCGCAGCGAAGGCGGCCATAGGTGGCCCTCCAAATCCAAGAAAGGCGTCGATTGTAGCGCAAGCGTTAACGGCTGCGTTTGGCAAAGCTGGCCAGTGCGCGCTCAATGCATTGCACGGTTTTACCAAAGGCCTGCAGGCTGGCCTCGCTGAAGGCTGCACCGGATTGGTCGACAATCAACAGCATGGTCACCCGTTCTTGATTGGCGATGGAGCGCAGTATCAGCTGCTCGCTGGGGAATAAGCTTTTCAGGTTGCCCGGCAATAGCGCCGAATACTGGGCGATGTTGGCTGGGCTCAGGCGCAGCTGCGCGGGTTTGCTCAACAGTTGCCGCAGCACCTTGCTTTGGTTGGGGTCCAGGCTTAAACCGCTGGCTTCTTTGGGCAGCCCAAGTGTTTGCTGAGCCACCAGGCGACTATGGTTACGGTCGGCCAGCAACAGTAATAAGCGCTGCATGCCGCAGGCTTGCAGTGCATCGCGGATGCAGCTGGTTAGCTGCAGCACATTGGTAAAGGGGCTGGGCTCGCCCAGTAGTTCGCTGCAGTGCTTGCGCCACGCCGTCACCTCGGTTGCGAGCGGTGCGGGGGCTGCCAGCGGTTGTTCGGCGTGTAAGTGGCGGCAGTGCCACGGCCAGAGCAACGCCTGGGCGGGATGCCAAAGCTCGGCGGCGCAGTGTTTGCGTGCACTGTTGACAGCCTGTTGGTGTACCTGCTGCTGCAAATCGCCGAGATTGAGTTGCAGGTACAGCCCAGTTAATTGTTGCCAGCGTAGCGCTAGCGGCCAACTCCAGGCTTGATGGGCAGACACCGCCAAGCCATTGGCCAGCAAGATGCAGTTGCTCGGCAGGGTCAGCCAGCGGCGCAGTGGGCTGTCATCATCAAGTAAGGGTTGCTGCTGCGCGGGTTGCTCTTGGGCGCGGGCGATACGCAGGGCTTTGACCAGTTGGCGGCGATCATTGAGCAGCAGTCGATAGCCCAGTAATACCCATTCCGGCAGTCGCCATTTTTCTGCCAGCGCTAAGCAAATTTGCAGCAGCGGCAGACCGAGCAGCTCGCGTTCGACCTTTGCGGCGGGCTCGCCTTTGATCAGTACCCGCTGCTCCCAGGCATTAAACAGCTGCGGATGGCTGGCAATCAGCGGCCACAGCGGCGCCAAAAACAGCAGGCTGCTGCAATGTACGTCGTGCCAGAGTCGCGCCAGGCGTGCGCCAAATAGGCCGCTGGCTTGCTGGGCGGCATGCCGGCTGAGCAGTTGCAATTGACGCAATTCGCGGGGGATTTGTTCGGGGCTAACCGGCGCCTGCTGATTGAGCAGGTTTTCCGCCGTTTGTAGCCCTAGACGTGACAGCGCGACCTCAAGGTTGGCGGCGGGGTCGCTCAGGCTGCTTTTGCTACGATTGGCCGCGCGCATAACCAGCAGTGCCAGCGTTGGGCTGGCCTGCAGGGATTCAGCTATTTCGCCCAGCGAACTTCTGTTGTCGCGCAGGGTGTGCAGGGCTCGGCGATGCTCGTCATTGCTGACTGGCAGGCGCACGCCATCGAGCTCTTTGAGCCAGGCGCTGAGGGTGTGCGGCAGGGGTTTACTGGTCGACATAGGCTCGGGTCAAATTGGCTTTTCGCGCTAACTGGCTATAGTCTGGCTCATAAGATCCGATAAGTAGAAGAGTTGTTTAAAAAGACTCTTAATCATCCCTTGGTAAGCGCGTTCTAATGATAAAAATCATCGGCATCATCGTCGTTTTCGCCTGCGTTATTGGCGGTTTTATCCTGTCTCACGGGAAGGTCGCGGCGCTCTTTCAGCCTTTCGAGGTGTTGATCATCGGAGGCGCATCGCTGGGGGCTTTCTTGCAAGCCAACACGCCCAGCACCTTTATGCATGTGTTGAAAAAATCGCTGAAGATGTTCAGCTCGCGCTTCACTCACACCTTCTATCTGGAAGTGCTGAAAATGCTCTACGAGATTCTTAACAAGAGTCGCCGTGAGGGCATGATGGCAATTGAATCGGATGTTGAAGACCCGGCTGCCAGCCCGATTTTCAGCAAATACCCAGGCATCCTAAAAGATACCGGTATGACCGCTTATGTGTGCGACTACCTGCGAATCATGTCGTCCGGCAACATGGCCCCCCATGAGCTGGAGGGGCTGTTTGATATGGAACTCAATAGCCTCAAAGAAGACCTCGAGCACCCGGCCCATGCGGTGGCGCGAATTGCCGATGGTATGCCGGCGATGGGTATTGTGGCGGCGGTGTTAGGGATCGTGGTGACCATGGGCCTGCTTGGTCAAGTTGAGCAAAGCGAGCTCGGTGGTCACGTTGCGGCGGCCTTGGTGGGTACCTTCTTGGGGATTCTGGCCGCCTATGGCTTCTTCGGCCCGCTGGCTACGGCGATTGAGCACGACGCCAAAGAAGAGCTGAATGTTTACGAGGCCATCAAGGCTTGTCTGGTGGCCTCGGCGTCTGGCATGCCGCCGACCCTGGCCGTGGAGTTTGGTCGCAAGGTGCTGTTCCCTGCCCATCGACCAAGCTTTAGCGAGCTTGAGCAAGCCATGCGTGGTAGCTAAACACCATGGAAAACAACCAGCCGATTATCGTTAAGCGGGTCAAGAAAATTGCCGCCGGCCACCACGGCGGCGCGTGGAAAATTGCTTTCGCTGACTTCGCCACGGCGATGATGGCGTTCTTTATGCTGCTGTGGCTGATGTCTTCGGCCACCCCGGAGCAGAAGCGTTTGATTTCCGGCTATTTTCAGGATCCGGTGGGTTTTACCGAAAGTGCCAGTCCTTATGTGATCGACTTGGGCGGTACGCCAACGCCGGCACCGGATAGGACTCTTAATCCAGAGGTTAAGGATGAGGTCGATGGCGGGCCAGCACAGGACGTCGGCAAGGAGGCGGAAATCAATCCCAAGGTCGACCCGGCCCAGGCCGAAAGCCTGGCCGAGCAGGTTGAGCGCGAGCGCCTCGAACTGTTGCTGCAAGAGTTGCAGAATAAGGTGGAAGAAAACCCGCAGCTGAAGAATTTCAAAGACCAGATTCTGTTTGAGATCACCCAGGATGGTCTGCGTATTCAGATCATGGATGCCGCCAATCGGCCGATGTTTGCCAGCGGCAGCGCCAACCTTGAACCCTATTTCGAGGATATTCTGCTGGCCATGGCCGACACCATCAAGGCGGTGCCGAACAAGATCAGTGTCAGTGGTCATACCGATGCCAAGCCCTTTGTCGGCCGTGGCGACTTTGGTAACTGGGAACTGTCGGCCAATCGCGCCAATGCCGCGCGGCGTGCCTTGGTGTTCGGCGGTGTGCCGGATGATCAGGTGGCGCGGGTGGTGGGCTACGCCTCGTCGGCCTTGTTTGATCGGGATAATCCGCTTAATCCGGTCAACCGGCGTATCGACATAGTGGTGTTAACCAAAAAAGCGCAGCGCAGCATCGAAGGCGCTCAGGAGACCGATCCAGCTGCGCCCGCCGAGACGGGGGCAACCGAAGGCGCCTCTGGTGAGCCTGGCGCAGCGCCAGCACCAATTGCCGAGCCGATGCAGGCGCCGCAATTGCGCGAGAAGCTGAATATCTTTGAGGATGGTGCCTTGCAGCTGGATCAGGTTCAGACGCCGCGATAACGGAAATGCACCCATAAAAAAGCCGCGAACATCGCGGCTTTTTTATGGGTGGTGCGCTTAGGTCAGGCTGCTAAGGATGTGTCTATAGCTGTTCATTCGCTGCTGCTGGATGCGCCCCTCTTCCAGGGCTTTGAGCAGTGCACAGCCAGGCTCGCGGTCGTGCTTGCAGTCGCGAAAACGGCAGTGCCCGAGCAGCTCATGAAACTCGATAAAGCCGGCTTCCACGTCATCGCGGCTGACATGGCCGAGGCCAAATTCGCGAATGCCGGGGGAGTCGATCAGCTTGCCGCCACCGGGGAAGTGGAACAGCCGCGCCGTGGTGGTGGTGTGTGTGCCTTGGCCGCTCACTTCCGAGAGGGGGCCGACGCGCAGGTCGACGCCCGGCAGCAGGCTGTTGACCGGGGAGGATTTGCCCACCCCCGATTGGCCGACGAAAACGCTGACGTGACCATTTAGCCGTTCTTGCAAGGCTTGCATGCCGCCGCCTTCATGGGCGGACACTTCCAAAAGCGGATAGCCGAGCTGGCGATACACCGCCAACAAGGCTTCCAGTGCCGGGCCATTTTGCGCATCGATCAGGTCGGCTTTGTTCAGCAGCAGCAGCGGGGTAATGCCGGCGTGTTCGGCCGCCACCAGGTAGCGGTCGATCAAGTTCGGGTGCGGTTCTGGCAGTGGGGCAAACACAATCACAATCAGGTCGACGTTGGCCGCCACTGGCTTGAGTTGGCCGCGGCTGTCCGGCCGGCACAGCTCGGTGCTGCGCGGCAGTTGCGCAACTATCACGCCGATGCCTTGATTGCCGGCGCGCCAGACCACTTGGTCGCCGGTCACCAGTGCCGGCAAGTTGGCGCGCAGGTGGCAGCGGCATACCTGGCCGGCCAATTCGCCATCCAGCGCCTCGACTTCCACCTGAACGCCGAAGTGGGCAATCACTAAACCCAGCTGTTCGGGGCCGAGATCACCGCCTTCGAGGGTGTCGAGGGTGTGCGATTCACGTTTGGCCGCACGGGCGGCGCGTTCATCCTGAATCTTCTCGATGCGCCAGTTTTGCCGGCGGTTGAGTTGGCGTTTGGCCATGGGGCTTCCAAATGGGGAGTGCTGCGGGAGAATAAAGCGTGGCGCAGTTTAGCACGCTAAACTGCGCGTCTACGCCGAGGAGCAACAGCATGCAAAACCCACTGAATTTGATCTGGATCGACCTGGAAATGACCGGCCTGGAGCCGGACACCGACGTCATCATCGAGATGGCCACCATCATCACCGACAGCCAGCTCAATGTGCTGGCCGAGGGCCCGGTGATTGCCGTGCATCAGAGCGATGCGCTGCTGGCCGGAATGGATGAGTGGAACACCCGCACCCACGGTGATAGTGGCCTGACCCAACGGGTACGGGACAGCAAAATCAGCCCGGCCGAGGCCGAGGCCCAGACCCTGGCCTTTATCGAGCAATGGGTGCCCAAGGGCAAGTCGCCGATTTGCGGCAACAGTATTGGCCAGGATCGGCGCTTTCTGTGTCGCTATATGCCGACCCTGGAAGGTTACTTCCACTACCGCAATCTGGATGTGTCGACCCTGAAGATTCTGGTCGAACGCTGGGCGCCGCAGCTCAAAGATGGCCTGCAGAAGAAGGGCACCCATCAGGCGCTGGATGATATTCGCGAGTCGATTGCCGAGCTGCAGTACTACCGCAAGCACTTCATCAAGGAGTGACGCATCGGCTGGGCAGCGGCGCAGCGTTGCCCACCAAGGTTGTGCAATCAGTCGTGCCGTCCATGCCGACCAAGCGCCCACTCAACATGCTCACGCACCAGCTCCGACGGATCGTTGCGCCGCGCTTCGAGCGCTTCCAGCACTGGAATGCTCGAAGGTGCATTGCCCAGGCCCACCGCAAGATTGCGCAGCCAGTTCTGATAGCCTGTGCGGCGTAGCGGCGAGCCTTCGGTGCGGCTGAGGAACTCCTCTTCGGTCCAGCGAAACAGCTGCGCCAGTTCACTGTTATCCAGTTGGTGGCGGGGCTGGAAGTCGCCCTGGCTGGTGGGGCGGGCGAAGCGGTTCCAGGGGCAGATAATCTGGCAGTCGTCGCAGCCAAACACTCGGTTGCCGATCTGTGGGCGCAGTTCCAGCGGAATCGCGCCATTCAGCTCGATGGTCTGGTAAGAGATGCAGCGCCGCGCATCCAGTACATAGGGGCCGACAAAGGCGCTGGTCGGGCAGATATCCAGGCACGCCGTACACTTGCCGCAGTGTTCCCTGACGTGGGGGGCGTCGACCGGCAGCGGCAGGTCGACAAACAGCTCGCCTAA
>JAURXE010000758.1 GCA_030654635.1 Pseudomonas sp. | reverse complement strand
GGTGATTGATCGCTGGGTGATACGGCGATTATTCGACTGGATGGAGCAAAACCCCCATCACTTGCGCCAGCTCAACCAGGTCAATCTCAATCTCAGCGGCAGTTCGCTGCTGGACGGCGAGGTGCACCAACTGCTTAAGGAACTCTTGGCCAGTCATCAGTTACCGGCCCACAAGCTGTGCATCGAAGTCACAGAAATGGTCGCCTTAGGCGAGCTGGGGGTGTCCTCCGAGTGGATCACCAAGCTGCGCGAGCAAGGCATCAAGGTCGCCCTCGACGACTTTGGCAGCGGCTTTGCCTCCTATGCCTACCTGCGCCATCTGCCATTGGACTTGCTGAAAATCGATGGCACCTTTATCAGCGGCCTGGAAAACGACCCGATCAACCAGGCGATGGTCAGCTCCATGCAGCAAATCGCCCAGCAGCTCGGACTGAAAACCGTGGCCGAGTTTGTTGAAAGCCAAGCCACCCTCGACTGCCTGCGCGGCCTGGGCATCGACTACGCCCAAGGCTACTTTATCGACCATCCCAAGCCGCTGGAAACCCTCGCCGACCGCGATAGTGCACAACTGACGCTGGCCCTGAGCAGCCCTAGCCTGGGGTTCTAAAGTGGGCCACGCGGTGCTTCAAGCATAAGATTTGAAGCGCCGCGCCAAGGTCAAAAAAACGGCAAAAAAAGACCCGCCGAAGCGGGTCAATAAATCGCCTGACTGGTGAGCCTTAAGCGAGTTCGTCGAAGCACTCAGCGACAATGGCCAGGCCTTTGTCCAGCTGTGCATCAGGAATGGTCAGCGGCATCAGGAAGCGGATGACGTTGTAGTAGGTGCCGCACGACAGCAGGATTAAGCCCTTGTCGCGAGCGCGAGCAACGATCTTGCCCACCAGTTCGGCGGCCGGTTTGTGCACATCGCCGCCCTCGAACAGTTCGATGGCAATCATCGAGCCCAGACCGCGCACGTCACCAATCACGTTGTGCTTGGCCTGAATGGCGCGCAGGCCGGTTTTCAAACGCTCACCGAGCACCTGGGAGCGCTCCAGCAATTTCTCGTCATCGAATACTTTCAGCACGGCCAGGGCCGCGGCGCAGGCAATCGGGCTACCGGCATAGGTGCCGCCCAGGCCGCCCGGCGCGATGACGTCCATGATTTCAGCCTTGCCGCACACGCCGGAGATCGGGAAACCGCCGCCGACCGATTTGGCGAAGGTGGTCAGGTCTGGCACCACGCCCAGTTGCTCGGTGGCGAAGAAGGTGCCGGTGCGCCCGGCGCCGGTCTGCACTTCGTCGGCAATCAACAGAATGCCGTGCTGGTCGCACAGGGCCCGCAGACGTTTCATAAAGGCCGGCGAGTTGGTATAGAAACCACCTTCACCCTGCACCGGCTCAATGATGATGGCCGCCACGTCGCTTGGCTGCGCATCGTTCTTGAAGATCCGCTCGATGCTGGCGATCGACTCGTCTTCGCTCACACCGTGCAATGGGCAAGGCGACTGAGCGCGGAACACACCGGCTGGCATCAAGCCCATGCCCGCCGAGTACGGCACCACTTTGCCGGTCAGGCTCAGGGTCATCATGGTGCGGCCGTGGTAAGCGCCGGTGAAGGCGATCACACCGATGCGGCCGGTGGCGGCGCGGGCAATTTTCACCGCGTTTTCTACCGCTTCAGAACCGGAGGTGACCAGCAGGGTCTTCTTGGCGAAGTCACCGGGTACACGCTTGGCGATCTCTTCGCAGAGTTCGACATAGGGTTCATAGGCCAGCACCTGAAAGCAGGTGTGCGACAGTTTGGTCAGCTGCTCTTGCACCGCCGCCACCACTTTCGGGTGCAGGTGGCCGGTGTTCAATACGGCGATGCCGCCGGCGAAGTCGATGAACTCGCGGCCTTCAACGTCCCATACGGTGGCGTTCTCGGCGCGCTCGGCGAAAATCGGGTGGATCTGGCCAACACCGCGCGGTACGGCGGCTTGGCGGCGTTGCATCAGGGATTCGTTAGTCTTGCTCATGATTATCCTCGTGGGCCGCCGGGCGGGCCAGTTACGCAGTGTCAGTAAAATTCGTTGTTGCAGTTATTTTTTTTGCCGTTACCAAAGCACTAGCAGCGTAGCGAGCGAAGGTCAGACAAGGCGGACGGGGTTGGAAAAAGCGGAGTTGGCTAGTGCCAACGAGCATTTCTCCAACCCCGGCCAACGCCGTATGGCCGAGCGCAGTAGCTGCTTATACCCCAAGGCAGACGTATTTGATTTCCAGGTAATCTTCGATGCCGTACTTAGAACCTTCACGGCCTAGGCCCGAAGCCTTGATGCCGCCGAACGGTGCCACTTCGGTGGAAATAATCCCGGTGTTGACGCCCACTATGCCGTACTCCAGCGCTTCAGCGACGCGGAACACACGGCTAAGGTCACGGGCATAAAAGTACGAGGCCAGACCAAACTCGGTGTCGTTGGCTTGGGCGATCACATCGGCCTCATCGCTGAAGCGGAACAGTGGCGCCAGCGGACCAAAGGTTTCTTCCTTGGCGACGGCGGCGTTTTTCGGCACGTTGATCAGGATGGTCGGTTCGAAGAAGTTACCGCCCAGCGCGTTACCACCGGCCAGTACGCTGGCGCCTTTGCTCAGGGCGTCGGCGATGTGCTCTTCAACCTTGGCCACTGCCTTGGCGTCGATCAGCGGGCCGGTGGTGATGCCGTCTTCCAGGCCATTACCAATTTTCAACTTGGTCACGGCCAGGCGCAGCTTCTCGGCGAAGGCGTCATACACGCCGTCTTGTACATACAGACGGTTGGCGCACACGCAGGTCTGGCCGGCGTTACGGTATTTGGAGGCCAGGGCGCCTTCAACGGCGGCATCCAGATCGGCGTCGTCGAACACGATAAACGGCGCGTTGCCACCCAGTTCCAGCGAGACTTTCTTGATGTCCTTGGCGCATTCCATCATCAACTGGCGACCAATTTCGGTCGAGCCGGTGAACGACAATTTACGCACGATCGGGTTGCCGGTCAGTTCGCTGCCGATATCGCCGGCCGAGCCTGTCACCACGCTCAACACGCCTTTAGGAATCCCGGCGCGCTCAGCCAGTTCAACCAGGGCCAGGGCCGAATACGGGGTTTGGCTGGCAGGCTTGATCACCATGGTGCAACCGGCAGCCAGGGCCGGGCCGGCTTTACGGGTGATCATCGCGGCCGGAAAGTTCCACGGGGTAATGGCGGCGGTCACGCCAATCGGCTGCTTCATCACCAGCAGGCGCTTGTCCGGTTGATGGCCCGGAATAATGTCGCCGTAGACGCGTTTGGCTTCTTCGGCAAACCATTCGATAAAGGAGGCGGCATAGACGATTTCGCCACGGGCTTCGGCCAATGGCTTGCCTTGTTCCATGGTCATCAGGCGGGCGAGGTCGTCCTGGTTTTCGATCAGCAGTTCAAACCAGCGACGCAAGCGGTTGCAACGGTCTTTGGCGGTCAGTGCACGCCAGGCCGGCAGCGCCTGTTCGGCCGCTTCGATGGCGCGACGGGTTTCGGCGCCGCCCATTTTTGGCACAGTGCCAATGATTTCGTTGGTCGCCGGGTTATTCACCTTGATGGTCTGACCATTGTCAGCATCCAGCCAGGCACCATTGATATACGCCTGCTGGCGGAACAACTTAGCGTCTTTCAATTGCATAACGGTCTCCTTCAGCTCGCCAGCCTGGCCGCGAGCGGTGATTAGCAGTCGACCGCGCGAAAGGGCTGCAGTCGTAAATTTTTGCGCGTAACGCTGCGCTGGCGTGGGCCTGACGACAATAAAAGGAGCAAGACAACCATAGCCCCTTTCGGTGACTAGGGTTTATTGCCACAGGCGTTTGAAATCTCAAACGAATCCTAGGGCGAGCGTGAAGAAAGGGCAATAGGCTGTTCAGAAAAATTAACAAAAAGACTCGAATCGGTAAAATTAATCACCAGCCATCGTCAACCAAGCCGTTTTCGTGCGAAATCATGAACAACACGCTCGGCATGGACGCACGCCGGCGACATGCGTATCATGACGCCCGCTGCACCAGTAGCTCAGCTGGATAGAGTACTGCCCTCCGAAGGCAGTGGTCATGGGTTCGAATCCCGTCTGGTGCACCATACAAAGCAAAGGGCCTAGGTGAAAACCTCGGCCCTTTTTGTTTGCCTGCGATTAATGCTGACGTTTTTCAGCCGTGCCACGTGCGGCTATCAGCAGCTTCCGCGCTGCGCCGCCTTATATGCCCCAGCGCACCGCCCCCCGACACGGCAATACGCAATTCTTGAATGGCGCCGGCAGACCACTGCGATCGGCACGACGAGCCAATCACTAGGCCAAAAAAAACCGGACGCGAATGTCCGGTTTTTTTGACCGGTGCTAGACAATCATGCCGAGCACCGGTGCTACAACGTGGAGCGGGCGCTTAACGCTCGATCATTTGTTTCACTTCAGACTTCTGGATTTGCTGGTCGCGGCCCTCTTCATCCTGGTAGTGGAGCATGTCGGTTTCTTCATCCAGCTCCGGCTTTTCGTTGGTGGTGATCATTTTGCCGTCGTTGGTAGCGATGATGTATTCACTGGCGCAACCAACCAAACTCAACACGCAGCAGGCCGTAATTAGCAGCTTTTTCATGGTGTTACCTCTAAGGATCAAACTATTAACAGCGGTTAACAATAAATTCGGGAGTAGCTCTGAGCCGGGCTATGCGCTTAGCGTTTTCTGCCAACCACTAGCAAGATACCGCCAAGCAGCAGCGCGCCAATGCCAACGCCCATCGGGATATTTACCCGCTGCTCCTCGTCCACCGACAGATGCAGCGCACCGACGTCGGCGGTGTGGGTTTCCTTGGTGTAACTGAAACCGCCGTAAGCCAAGCCCAAACCGCCGGCAATCATCAGCACAACGGCAAAACTGGTTAATCCATTCATGCATACACTCCTGTAACTACTGAGGAGCCGCTAAAGAATGCGGCGTCCTTGAATAACCCGTACCAGGATCATGACGATGGCCACGACCAGCAGGATGTGAATAAGCCCACCCATGGTGTAGGACGAAACCAGCCCTAGAATCCATAGAATCAGCAAAATGATCGCGATGGTTTGCAACATGAGGTTGATCTCCCAAGCACAGACTTGACCGCAGGCTGCGATCAGCATGGCATCAGACTAAACGCCATGGCCGCCGAACTCGGTACGCCAGCACACATAGGCGCAATTATTTATCGCTGCCCGCTACCGCAGTAGAGGCCTGCGTGTGTGTTATTGCACACAGATGGCACTGAATCGCACACAGACTGTCTGATGTAGTGAGGACTTCCTCCATATCTACAGAATGGTGAGCAGTATGACTCCACAACGAAATCATCTATTGGCAGCGTTACCCGCAGAAATTCAAGAGCGCTTATTTACTCAGCTTGAATTGGTAACGCTGCAGCAAGGCCAAGTTTTGTATGAGTCCGGCGATACACTGCGGCATGTGTATTTCCCCACTGACGCGATAGTTTCGTTGCTGTATGTAACCGAAAGCGGTGCCTCGGCGGCCATTGCCATGGTCGGTAATGAAGGCCTGGTTGGGGTGGCATTATTTATGGGCGGTGAAAGCACCCCCAGCCGCGCCATAGTGCAAAGCAGCGGCGCAGCCTATCGCTTACCGGGGCAGAAGCTTAAAGATGAATTCAACCAGCATTCCGAACTGATGCTGCTGCTGTTGCGCTATACGCAATCGCTGATCACCCAGATGTCGCAGACTGCGGTCTGTAACCGGCACCACGCCATCGACCAGCAACTGTGCCGCTGGCTGCTGCTGTCCCTTGATCGGCTGCCGGACAATCAGCTCAGCGTGACTCAGGAGCTGATTGCCAATCTGCTCGGCGTGCGCCGTGAGGGCGTTACCGAGGCCGCTGGAAAATTGCAAAAGCTCGGGGTAATCGACTATAGCCGTGGCCATATCAAGATCCTCAACCGCGAGGAGTTGGAGACTCTCAGCTGCGAGTGCTACGCAGTGGTCAAACAGGAAAACGACCGCCTGCTGCCCTACAGCCACAACAACAAAAGCAAGGCTGAGAATTTAAAACCCCTCAAAGCCAGCAACCACTTTGTGTCTTAGCGTACAGACCGCAGCAGGCGTGGTGCTGCAGGCTGCCATATCGCGCTGGCCACCGCACCCGGCGCGCGCCAGACCCTGGCTAACTCAGTGCGGCGGGACCCGAGCATGTCCAGCGTCCATTCGCTACCCGTCCTTAATCAACTGATCGAGCACTTGCCCCGCAAATACCGGCACAGCCTTTTACAGCGCTGCGACCTGGTCAATCTGGAGTGCGGCAGCATCCTCTGCGAGCGTGGCCAGCCGTTTCGTCACCTGTACTTTCCGCTCACCGGCTTTATCTCGCTGGTGGCCTTAACCGATGACC
The DNA here is from genome assembly GCA_030654635.1 of Pseudomonas sp. Classification (GTDB taxonomy): domain Bacteria; phylum Pseudomonadota; class Gammaproteobacteria; order Pseudomonadales; family Pseudomonadaceae; genus Aquipseudomonas. Next base: position 6,600 of record JAURXE010000758.1, on the reverse strand, counting down.
ATCCGCCGCTGGAGATGGGCCTGATTGGCAACGAAGGCATGCTCGGCGGCATGCTCACACTGGGCGTCAACCGGGTGCCACTGCGCGCAGTGGTACAGGGCGCAGGCACGGCACTGCGGATGACGGCCAGCCAGTTCCGCCATGAACTGCGGGCCAGTCCGGCATTGCTGCGTACCCTTAATCGCTACCTCTATGTACAGCTGACCCAGCTGGCGCAAACCGCCGCCTGCAATCGCTTTCATGAAGTTCCAGCACGGCTGGCGCGCTGGTTGCTGATGAGCCATGACCGCGCGCATGCCGAGCACTTTTATCTGACCCATCAATTTCTCGCCGAGATGCTCGGCGTGCAGCGCAGTGCCGTGACCATCGCCGCCGGCGCACTGCAACAGCAAGGGCTGATTCACTACAGCCGCGGCAAAATCACCGTGCTGTCACGTAGCGGCTTGGAAAGCGCTGCCTGTGAATGCTATGCGGCGGTGAACAACGATTACGCCGAGTTGTTTGCCGCACCGGCGGTGCATTAACCGGCCGGCGCCCCAATCACGGTAGCTCGATGCGCCGGCGCATCAGCAACAGAGTCAATTGCTCCACCGCCAGCGGCGGACTGAACAAATAACCCTGGCCCTCTTCACAACCCTGGGCCAGCAGAAACGCCAGTTGCTCGCGGCTTTCTATGCCTTCGGCGACCAGCCGCTGCTTGAGACTATTGCCCATGGCCAGCAAGGCGCTGACGATCAGCCGATCATCGCCTGGCGAGTCGAGCTTTTGCACAAACGACTGGTCGATCTTCAGCACACTGATCGGATACTGAGTCAGCTGACTCAGACTTGAAAAACCGCTGCCAAACTCATTCAGCGCCAGCTGCACGCCCAACGCACTCAACTTGGACAGGATCACCCCACTGAGTTCGGTCTCGCGCACCAGCGCACTTTCGCGGATTTCCAGTTGCAGGTCGCAGGCGTTGAGCCCGCTGTCTTGCAGCGCCGCACTGACTGCGGCGATAAACTGCGGGTGACGAAACTCCCCCGCGCTAATGTTCACCGCCACGCTCCCGCATGCCAGCCCGGCGGCGCGCCAGCGCTGCGCTTGGCTGCAGGCCTCATGCAAGACCCAATAGCCGATCTCGACCAGCAGCCCGCTGTCTTCGGCGATCGGTAAAAAACGGCTCGGCAACAACAGCCCCAACTGTGGATGATTCCAGCGCAACAAGGCTTCGGTGCCGGTAACCACCCCACTGTGCAAATTGACCTTGGGCTGGTAATGCAAAATGAATTCGTTGCGCCCCAGGGCGTGACGTAATTGATTTTCGATCAGCTGCCGTTCAATCGCCTGGTTATTCATGTCCGGGGTAAAGAACTGATAGGTATTACGCCCCAGCTCCTTGGCCTGATACATGGCGGTGTCGGCATGCTTGAACAGCTCCTCGGCGGTGAGCGCATCACCCGGATAGGAGCTGATGCCAATACTGGCGGTGACCAGCAACTCATGGCCCTCGAGCCGGTGCACCGCCGCCAGCGCGGTGAGAATTTTCTCGGCAGTCAGGGCCGCGTCCTCGGCGTACTTGTCTTGCGCCAGCAACAGCACAAACTCATCACCGCCCTGGCGGCTGACGGTGTCGGAGCGGCGCACGCTGGCGCACAGCCGTTTCGCCACCGACTGCAGCAGTTGGTCGCCAATGCCGTGGCCGAGGGTATCGTTGATCTGCTTGAAATTATCCAGATCGAGAAACAACACCGCCAGATGCTGACCACGCCGCTCGGCCAAGGCGATGGCCTGGCCGATACGGTCGTTGAGCAGCACCCGATTGGGCAAGTTGGTGAGAAAGTCATGCTGGGCCAGATGAGACATCTTCAAGGCCATGACCTGCCCCTCGGTGACGTCATGAAACATGATCACCGCGCCACTCAACTGGCCGTTGGCGTCGTGAATCGGCGCGGCCGAGTCTGCAATCGCGCGCTCACTGCCATCGCGGTGCAGCAGCACAGTATCCACCGCCAACTTCAGCGGTGCGTTCTGCTGCAATACTTGCTCAATCGGGTTCGGCCGAATCTCCCGGGTGGCGCCATTGAGGATGCGCATCACCACACTGACGGGCTCACCGCGGGCCTCTTCACGGGACCAGCCGGTCATGCTTTCGGCCGCCACGTTGAGGTACTCCACATTGCCCTGCATGTCGGTGCCGATCACCGCATCACTGATCGAGTTAAGGGTCACTTCCGCGCGCAGTTGATCGCTGAACACGCCTTCCTCGACCGTTTTACGCTGGATGATATTGCGCAGCGATTGCGCCACCAGATAACTGTCAAAATGATCCTTGGACAGATAACCCTCCGCGCCGCGCTCCACCGCTAAGTTGGCCAGCCCCTCATCTTCGACCCCACAGAGGGTCAAGATCGGCACCTGTGGCGCACTGGCAAATAATAGATCGAAGGTGTCGATGCCCTGGCTGTCCGGCAACGTCAGATCGACCAGCAACGCATCCACATCCCCCGCTTCCAGGCGTGGCAGGGCGTCACTCAGACGCTTTACCCACTCGACGGCATAGGGCACGTCCTGAGCATTGCTCAACACCTCACCCAGCGCCTGGGCGTCACCGGCATCGCCGGTAAGAATCATGACTCGACTCACCATCCTGCCTCCCGATAAAACCCTCGGTCAGCCGCTGCGGCTGACCGAGCACTGACTTAGAAGCTCAGAGCTTGGGGATTGACGCTTTTTACCCCGCGTACGTTATCCGCCAGCTCGATGGCCAGGGCGCGCTCGGCACCGCTGCTCAGGGTGCCCGTAAGGCTCACCACACCGGCATCGGTGCTCACCCCAACATCTGCACCGCTAACATTGCTGGAGTACAACAAGGTCGATTTGACCTTGGCGGTAATCCAACTGTCGGTGATTTTCTGACTGGCCGCGGCAGTGGTTTGCTTCGCGGTGGCGGCCACGCTGGTCGCGACGCTGGCGACCTTCAATTGGTTGTCGACCGAGACCACACCACGGGTATTCATCGCCATGCGGCCGGCCAGTTCCTTGGCCTTGGCGCTCTCAGCCACACCCGTCAAGGTGACCTGACCGCCCAGGGTTTCAACCGCCACGGCCTGGGCATCGGTGTACTTGCTCCAGATCAGTTTGGATTTGACCGCAGCGCTGATGCTGGCATCTTCAACCACCTGGTTATAACCACGGGCAGTGGTGGCTGGCGGGCTGAAGTCGGCTTGCACGACGATCTGGTTATCGACTTTCTGGATGCCGCTAACCCCCAAGGCAATTTGCGTGGCCAGGTCTTTATTGACCTCGTCATTGACCTTGCCGGTCAAGATCGCCAAGCCATCATGCACAACGACACTCAGGTCACTGGCGCTCAGATAGGGGCTCAGGGTGTAGGTGGTCCAGATCTGGGCTTCCTGTCGGGCATCGCTAATATCTTGCGCCACCGTGCTGGCAGAAACGCCCATGGCCGCCATCGACAAGGACATGCCAGTGGCGATCAGTAGTGTGCGGGTTGGGCTATACATAGTGGTTCTCCATCCGGGGAAAATGCCTGCAGCGGCGCGCCAGCCGCGCAATCGCGACGGCTGCGCCAGGCAGGCTCATGCTTGATGTTCTTTATCAGTGATCTTTTGTGCCGCCGGTGGCACGGTCACAGTGGCGTGCTTGTTGCCCGGCGCAGGATTGGCTTGGCCGCGCTGTAGGTTCTGCTCGGCGTTATTGGCTTCGCCCTTGGGCGAGTTGTAACCAGCGGATTTATACATGCTGACCTCCATAAACCCGGCGTCCGGCAAAATTGCTAAACGTCGCACATGCCACCATCGGCTATTGCCGCCACGGCGTCGGTGCGCTAGCACGCTTAAGCCTGGGCGCGCAGATGCATGCAGGCGCAGCCCTGTGTTCGTTGCCGAACAGACGCCGGCCAAACTGGCGCAGATGCTATGAACAGCTTCAGCCAAACTTAATAGCCGTGCCGCGCCGCCGACCTCACCGCCGCCGAACCGCTCGCCACTGCACTTACCTTGCCTCTTAAGGAGTACGCCATGCACGCCAAGTCGAACACTGCGCAACCTGCGGTAAATGCCCTGGACGCTAAATCCATCGCCATTGCCAAACTCAAAGCCGAAGGCATCGCCTCTGGTGTCTCGCGTGAGTTCCACAACCTGATTACCGACATCGAAGAGCTGATCAAAGAAACCGCCAGCCTGACCGGCGACGAGCTGGCCCAGACCAAAGCCCTGCTCACCGCCCGCGTCAACGCAGCCAAAGAGGTTCTGGCCGGGTTGGGCAATACGGTGTCGGAACAGGTGCGTAAAAACGGCGAGCGAACCAATGAATACGTGCACGCCCAACCTTGGCGCGCCATCGGTGGTGTTGCCGCAGTAGCCTTCGTACTGGGCCTGTTGCTCAACCGCCGCCGCTAGCCCCAACTGAATCGCCTTGGAGCATCGACATGGACGACTACCGTCATCACGTATCGGGGTTTTTCCCGCACCGCGACAAAGCCGACAGCACCTTGGCCACCCTGCTCGAACACGGCATACCCGCCGCACAGCTACAGATTTTTGTCGATGACGGGCAAGTGCCGCCCGCCCCAACACCGCAGAAGCACAGCAATGCGGTACTCAAAGACATGTTGGTTGACGGCGCGATTGGCACTGCCGTCGGCAGCGGGCTCGGTGGCCTGGCGAGCATCGCTTTGGTGGCGGCCAACGTCAGTTTGTTTATTGCCAGCCCGTTGCTAGCACCCCTGATGTTGCTCGGTGGCGGCGCCAGCCTAGGTGGTTTCTTCGGTGCCGTAGTCGGCGCCTCCGCCGGAGCCGGCGACCATCAGGGGCACCTTGCCGAACTGATCAGCACGGCGATCAAAGCCGGTGATGTGGTGCTGGTGGCCGAAACCTTCAGTGAAAAACAAACCGCTATCGCCCGCGAGGTTATTGCAGCCGCCGTCGGCGAATACAAAGACCTCAGCGCCAGCCTCAGGGTACAGCGCTGACCCGCCAGATGAGATTGCCGACATCATCCGCCACCAGCAGTGCGCCCTGCTGATCCAGGGCCACGCCAACCGGACGGCCATAGGCCCGACCCTCCGCATCAAGAAAGCCACTCAGGACATCGATTGGCGCCGCACTCGGCTGACCCTGTTTGAAGGGTACAAAGATGACTTTATAGCCACTGGGCGTCTGCCGATTCCAGGAACCATGCTGGCCAATAAACATGCCATTGGCATAGCTGGCGGGCAGCCGATTGCCGCGGGCGGCAGCCAGGCCCAGGGAGGCCGTGTGGGCGCCGAGGCCGTAGTCCGGAACACGGGCGCGGGCCACCAGATCGGGGCGTTGCGCGGTGATGCGCGGGTCCAGATGCGGACCAAAATAGCTGTAGGGCCAGCCATAGAAAGCCCCATCGTCGACGGCAGTAAGGTAGTCGGGCACCAGATCATCTCCCAACTCGTCACGCTCATTGACCACCGTCCATAACGCCCCGCTGTCCGGCTCCCAGGCCATGCCGTTGGGGTTGCGCAAGCCCGAGGCAAACACCCGCGAGTGGCCGCTGGCAATGTCCACCTGCCAGATCGCCGCACGCCGCTCTTCGGCCGGCATGCCGCGTTCGCCTACATTGCTGTTGGAGCCGACGCTGACATACAGGCTTTTGCCGTCCGCGCTGGCGATCAGATTTTTGGTCCAATGGTGGTTGATCGGCCCACCGGGCAATGCCAGCAGCTGCTGACCGGGCGCGCGGATTTGGGTGTCACCAGAGACGTAGGGGTAACGCATGACGGCATCGGTGTTGGCGACAAACAAACTGTCACCGACCAAGGCCATGCCAAAGGGTGAGTGCAAACCGTCCAGCAGCACGCTGCGCAGATCCACCACGCCATCCCCATCACGGTCACGCAACAAGGTGATGCGATCAGCACTCGCGGTTATGGCGCCGGCACGCTTCATCACTAAACCAGTGACCCAACCCTTAATCCCTTGGTCATCATCGGGCTTAGCCGGGGCATTGCTTTCCGCGACCAGCACATCGCCATTGGGCAACACATACAGCCAGCGCGGATGCTCCAGGCTGCCGGCAAAGGCCGTCACCTGCATGCCCGGCGCCGGTGTTGGGGTAACGCCGGCCGGCCAGCCAATGGCCGGGGCGATATTCACCGTCGGCAGCACTGACTGCTGCGGCGCCGGCAACTTCAGTTGCGGCCCGAAACCTGGCGGCGCGGTAAAATTTGCCGCACTAGCACCGACACTGCCGGCCAACAGCGCCGCCCCAAAGCAGGCTCGCACGCGGCACCCCGCGGTCAAATTCGCCCCAGCAAGAGCAGCACGAGCAAAATAATCACTACGACACCCAAGCCACTGCTCGGTCCGTAACCCCAGTTACGGCTGTGTGGCCAGCTCGGGATCGCCCCAACCAGCATCAGAATCAAAATGACCAGCAATATGGTGCCTAAGCTCATGGCGTTATCCTCGATTGATGGTGTTGCTGCTGCAGGCATGGCGCTGCATGACTCAGGATGAGCGCAAAAGCCACGTCACATCTGTTCGCTAGCGCACCCAATGACGACTACTTAAGCCAACACTTAACTCACCACCATGCACTGGCTAACAATGCTCGCTGCTG
>JAURXE010000753.1 GCA_030654635.1 Pseudomonas sp. | reverse complement strand
GGTGCATCCAGCGGCGCCATGCGCCGGGCCTCGCGGACCACCGCGGCCATGATTTTCGAGCTTTGAAAGATGCTGTCGAAGCCGCGCAGCTCCTGCTTGCGCACCTGATAAATCCGCTCGCCGACGCGGTCGGCGCGGTGCAGGGTCAGGACCGCGCCAGCCAGGGCTTCACTGTCATCGTGGGCGGTTTGCAGCGGGGCGATATCGGCCAAAAACACATCGCCTTTGACCTTGACCCGCAGACCATTGATCCGCGACGGGTTGGCGCGCACCAGTGCCGGTAAGTCGAAATCTTCGACGTACTGCGCCAGCGCCAGCCCCGGCACCTCGTCCACTCGCACACCCAACAACTGCGCCGCCGCACGGTTGGCCGCGACTATCGCGCCGCCCATGTCGATCGACAGCACCGGAAACTCCAGCGCGCCGAGCAAGGCATTCAACTCCAGATGACGACGCTCGCTGGGCATCAGGCCAACCCGCTTGACCCCGAACACCCCAGGCAGCGCCTCAAACTGGGCGCGCAACGACTGGAACTGCAGATTGATCAGATTCGGGCAATGCAGATAAATGGCATTGCCCTGCTCGCCCCCCACCTCGCCACGGGCCACATTGACGCCGTACTCCACCAGCAGATTGAGGATGTCACGCAGGATGCCGACGCGGTTCTGGCAGTGAACTTTGATTCTCATCGCAAAGGCCCTGTTAGCGGTGCGGGTGGCGGTTATGGGGAATATTTCCCAAACCACGCACAAATTATCGTCAAGAAAACCTTCCAGGCAACCACTGCAGCATGGCGTAATTCTGCCGACTGGCAATAAGCGTAACTATATCGTTACAAAATCCCATCCCCTGAACCACCGACGCAGCACCCCAGGGGGCTGTAGCCGCCAACGCGCTGCGCTATTGCTAAGGCACGGAGCAACCCGCATTAGCTGCCAACAGGAGCCGCCATGAGTACCCAATACGTGGCCCGCCAGCCCGACGCGCAAGGTTTTATCGCCTACCCGGACAGCGAGCATCAGGTCTGGCACCAGCTAATCAGCCGTCAGCTGCAGCTAATCGAGGGCCGCGCCTGTCAGGAGTATCTGGACGGTATCGAGCAGCTCGGTCTGCCCCATGAGCGCATTCCGCAACTGGCCGAGATCAACCGGGTGCTGGGCGCCACCACCGGCTGGCAAGTGGCGCGGGTGCCGGCGCTGATTCCGTTTCAGACCTTTTTCGAGCTACTGGCCAGCAAGCGCTTCCCGGTGGCGACCTTTATTCGCACGCCCGAAGAGCTCGATTACCTGCAAGAGCCGGATATTTTCCATGAGATTTTCGGCCACTGCCCGCTGCTGACCAACCCCTGGTTCGCCCAGTTCACCCAGGCCTATGGCAAGCTCGGCCTGCGGGCCAGCAAAGAGCAGCGCGTCTACCTCGCCCGGCTGTACTGGATGACCATCGAGTTCGGCCTGGTCGACACGTCCCAGGGGCGTAGAATTTATGGCGGCGGCATCCTCTCCTCACAGAAGGAAAGCCTCTACTGTTTATCGGCGGCGCCTGAGCATCTGCCCTTCGACCCCATTGAGGCGATGCGCACGCCTTATCGCATCGACATACTGCAGCCGTTGTACTTCGTGCTGCCGGATCTTAAGCGACTGTTCGAACTGGCCCATGAAGACCTGCTGGCGCTGATCCCCAAAGCCATGCAACTGGGCCTGCACCCAGCCAAATTTCCGCCGAAAGCGGCCTAAGCCCATCACCCAGGAGAACCCCATGACCTTACCCCTGAGCCAAGCCCACTGCGAAGCCTGCCAAGCCGGCGCACCCCAGGTCAGCGAGGGCGAATTGCCCGAACTGATGGGGCAGATTGCCGACTGGAATATCGAAACCCGCGCGAGCGTGATGCAGCTGGAACGACTCTTCCAATTCAAGAACTTCAAACAGGCGCTGGCCTTTACCAACAGCGTCGGCGCACTGGCCGAAGCTGAAGGCCATCACCCGGCTCTGCTGACTGAATGGGGCAAGGTCACAGTGACCTGGTGGAGCCACTCGATCCAGGGCCTGCACCGCAACGACTTCATCATGGCGGCCCGTACCGACCAGCTGGCGACTACAGCCGAAGGGCGTAAGTAGTCATTCAGCGCCGCTCACTTGTAGGCAGTACGGCATTTGGCGGTGCGACGGACTGTTCGCTACGCTCCTGAGTCCGCCCTACCTGTCTTCACCGACGTATTACTGGGCGTCTGCTTGCTGCTCGGGCGCGGCCTGTTTGAAGGCAGCCAAAGTCTCACAGCGGGCGCAGATATCAAGGATGCGCGGGTAGGCCTGCAGCTCACAGTTAAAGCGCCGGGCGTTGTAGACCTGCGGGATCAAACAGGCCTCCAGATAACCCGGCCGCTCACCCAGCGACAATCGTCCCTCGAACGCCGCCAGCCCCTGCTCGACCGCCGCCAAACCAAGCTCCAGCCAATGCCGGAGCCAGGCATCTTTCGCCGCCTCATTCACCCCCAGTTCGGCCGACAAATACTGCAGCACCCGCAGGTTGTTCAGCGGGTGAATGTCACAGGCGATATGCAGCGCCAGCGCCCGCACCTGGGCGCGCTGGGCCGGCTCGCTCGGCAACAGGGCCGGCTGCGGGAAGACCTCCTCCAGGTATTCAATAATTGCCAAGGACTGGGCAATTTTCGTCGACCCATCCACCAACAGCGGCAGCAATCCCTGGGGATTGAGTGCCAGGTAGTCGGCCGAATGTTGCTGGCCACCGTCTTTAAGCAAATGCACCGGCACCTGCCGATAACCCAGACCCTTGAGGTTTAGCGCGATGCGCACCCGGTAGGCCGCGCTGGAGCGCCAGTAGGAATAGAGGATCAACATCGGTTTTCGTCCTTTGTCAGTGCTGTAGGGTGGAAAACCGCGAAGCGTTTTCCACCGGATGCTCGTTCACCCATTGGTGGATGTGAAAAACGACATCCACCCTACGCCTCATAGCGCTCCACC
>JAURXE010000746.1 GCA_030654635.1 Pseudomonas sp. | reverse complement strand
CAAAATCGACAGCCTTACAGCTCAGGGGCGGGCACAAGGTATTTTTATGGCCATGTTGCCGATTTTTCTCGCCGGCATTCTTAGTGTCATCGAGCCCGAGGCGATGAGTCAGCTGTACACCCCGCGCGTTGGTTTGATGGTGCTGGCTGGAATGGTAGTGATGGAAATACTCGGTTTTACCTTCATCAAAAAAATCACCCAAATTGATGCATGAAGCCATGAACGAAATACTTGCCCTGTTTAGTAGCGCCGGACTCGGCGTCACAGTGACCTGTCTGCTGTTAGTGTTTATGGCCTTGTTTCGCTTCGTGCCAAATGAGAATCGCACCTACATGGATCCGGTGCCGCCCCTGATGAAGCCGATTTGGCCGTTGGTGCGCTTACTGTCCTACTTTGTCGGCGCCAGCCTGCCTCCAGCCTTTCTCGATCGTCTGGACGGGCGACTGCAACGCACGGGAGCGCTCTATGTATTGACGCCCGAGGACTACTTCGCACTCAGCGTTGTGCTGGCGCTACTGCTGCCATTGGTTGCCTTGGTGCCGATGCTCAGCGGTAAAAGTGGGGTGATTTGGTCGCTGTTATTGCTGATGTTTGCAATTGGTGCGGTGTTGCCAGAACTCTGGATCAGTGACACGCGCAAGCGTCGGGATCGGGACATCGTGCGCAACTTGCCAGTATTTCTCGAGTACCTGACCATGTGTGTGGACGCGGGGCTGAACTTTCTTGGCGCGTTACAACAAGCGGTTGAAAAAGGCCCTAACGGGGCGATGAAGAATGAGTTTCGCATCGTTCTGCGCGATATTCGCTCCGGCTTGCCGCGCGCCGATGCGTTGTCCCGCATGGAGAAACGCATCAATCTAAAAGATATCGCAACATTTGTTCGCGCCGTGGTGCAGGCCGAAAAAATGGGCTCTAGCTTGAAACAGACGCTGCAAATTCAAGCTCAGCAGCGTTTGGAAGAGCGCTTTCAGCGTGCCGAAAAAACTGCCATGCAGGCACCAGTGAAGTTAATCATCCCATTGATTTTATTCATTTTTCCACTGACATTCGTGATTCTCTTGTTCCCTATCGCAGTCAAGTTTATGGGGCAAGGATGAAGCCTTCCTATCGGCGTGTGACGATTCTGCGCGGTGAACAACAGGTAGCCGAGTTGCAGTTGTTTATGGCTTTTAATGTCTGGCAGCGGGCGCGTGGCCTGCTAGCTCGGCCGCTACCCGATCCAGGTTATGGGCTCTGGTTGAAACCGTGCAGTGCGGTGCATTGCTGGTTTATGGGATACGCCATTGATGTGCTGTTTCTCGATGCGCAGGGCCGCGTGATTAAAATCTGTTCGGCGCTCAAGCCCTGGCGTATGGCCGCATGCCCAGGCGCGCGTAGTGTCATTGAATTGGCCGCGGGTGAGACGCAACGACTCTCCATCAAAGAAGGTGACCAATGTATATGCGCGTTTTGATCCTTGGCGGCATGCTCGCAAGCCTTGTTGCCTGCGCCAGCTATCCAGGCGGTAATACGAATCTGCTGGACCTGCAAAAGCAGGCCAGCAGCGCCTATGCCGCAGCTGATTACTCAACCTCGACCCGTGATTATCGTGCGCTGGTCGAAGCCCTGCCGCAGGATGCTGAGATGCGTTATCGCTTGGGCAATAGCCTGGCGAAAGAGAGAAATATTGATGGCGCCATAGAGGCTTATCGTGAGGCGTTAATGCGTGACGCCAAGCATGCCAAGGCGTGGCACAACCTGATTTATCTTCAACTGCAGGGGGTTGGTAACACGGTGGCGCAGATGTACCTGCATATTGATCGCAGTGATCCCAGCGTTGCGCCATTGGTGAGTCAGGCCGAGGTAGTGATGCAGGTTTTTGACGTATCGCTTGATCGGCCGGCCCCTTAAGTGCGTCGCCCTCAGCAGCAGGGTCAGGCCATGGTGGAGTTTTTGATCATTGCGCCAGTGATGATTATGTTGATTTTCGGCACCATTCAGGCGGCCTTCATTTACTCGGCGAAAAGCACACTCAACTATGCGACATTTCAGGCCGCACGCCTTGGCGCTGTTAATAATGCGGGTTACGAGGGCGTGCGGCGCGGGTTGATCCGAGGCCTAACCCCGATGTTTATTCACCACAATAACGCAGCAGAAAAGTTAAGGGCCAACGTGGAGGCGGGCGCTGAGGTCGACAATTTTATGCGGGTTACCCGTATCAGCCCCAATCTCACTGACTTCAGCGCTTTTGGGAAATGGAGCAGTAGTCAGTCTGACTACGCCATAGCCAATGACAACCTGATGTATCGCCCCGCAACAGGTATTCAGGATGCGAATCTGCTGAAGATCCGGGTGCAGTACTGTGTCGAGCTGACAGTGCCAATTGTTGATCGTCTGCTCAGCGCCGCCTCAAGGTTCAATAAGTCGGGTATTGAAGGCAGCTTCAGTCGTGCATCGGCTAAAGCCGTGTCAGGCTACAGTGATATTTGTCAGGCTGGCCGGCGCGGTATTGTCATTACCTCTGAAGCCACGTTGCGGATGCAATCTAACCCGGTGCGCGATACGGCCAGTTGTAGCGGGAAAATGCACTGCCTCTAGGCGCCGCAAGTTGACCGACAAGCATGCGACAGATACACATACGCAAGAAGCTGGATCGCATATGTGTATTCTGGTTGTTGCCTATTCTTCGATTTGACTTTGCAGGTAATTTTGCAAACCCACTTTGTCGATCAGCCCCAATTGGGTTTCCAGCCAGTCGATGTGATCTTCTTCCGAGCAGAGGATTTCGCGCAGCAAGTCACGTGAGGCGTAATCGGCAATGCTCTCGCAGTAGGCAATCGCCTCTTTCAGGTCGACATGGGCCTTGTGCTCAATCTTCAAATCGCAGGCGAGCATTTCGGCAGTGTTTTCACCGATCTGCAACTTGCCCAGGTCTTGCACGTTCGGCAAGCCTTCCAGAAACAAGATGCGCTTGATCAGCTTGTCAGCGTGTTTCATCTCGTCAATCGACTCGTGGTACTCATGTTCGCCGAGTTTCTTCAGGCCCCAGTCGTCATACATGCGCGAATGCAAAAAGTACTGGTTGATGGCCACCAGTTCGTTGCCAAGAATTTTGTTCAGGTGCTGGATGACTTTCTTGTCGCCTTTCATCGCGTGTTCCCTTTAAGGCACATTGATTGACTGTTCAGACTGGCCCCGCTGCTCGCGGCTGTCAAATCTAACCCGTTGAATCTAAAGCTAAATTTAATCTTAAGCGGAATCCTTAAGTTTTGCGTCGGCTGTCTAAGCAGTTGAATTTTAGGCAAAAAAAACCGCAAGCCAAGGCCTGCGGTGGTGTTTTTTTGCAGCTAGGCGGCAATAAAAGCGCCGGGGCGTGACGCTGCTTGGCTGCCCTGGATGTCGCCAAGGGTTTCGCGCACCACTTGCTTGGCCAGGCAGGCACATTTGCCGCACTGGCTGGCCACCCCGAGAGTTTCGCGTACATCGCGATAGCTGCAACAGCCGTCATAAATGGCTTCGCGGATTTGACCGTCGGTAACACCTTGGCAGAGGCAAACGTACATAAGAGCGCGCTCATGGGCTATTGATTCAGTGCGCGCATCTTAATCTTAATGCGAATGATTGTATATTGAGTTGAGCGTCAGAGCTTCGATTTTCAGGCCAAGACCCATATTTTACAAGGACTTAGCGCCATGAGGCTGCGGGTAAAAAGCGATGGGCGGTACAGAAATGGCCGGTGTATGATTAACGGCCCTGCGTCGCGCCGCGCCTCAGCACGCTATAGTGTCTGGCGTTGGCAGCGGTCTGCAGCCCTGAATTTTTAAGGAGATATGCAATGAGCGTACTGGTAGGCAAACAAGCACCTGATTTCACCGTGGCAGCGGTACTGGGTAATGGCGAAATCGTTGAAAGCTTCACCCTGTCCACCGCG
>JAURXE010000742.1 GCA_030654635.1 Pseudomonas sp. | reverse complement strand
TGAACAGCATCTCGCGGGTGCTGGCGATCATCTCACCATCGACAAAGGCATCCGCCGGGGCATTGCACAGCTCCAGGCGAACGCCGCGATCCTGCTGGTGAATGCGCACCTCAAAACTCTCATAGGCCGCCAGAATGGTCTTGGCATTGTCGCTATGCGAGCCGGTGTTAAGGATAGCCAGGGCGCACTGGCGAAACAGCCGGTAGATACCGTCCGAACCGGCTTCGCTGAGTTGCTGCACTTCTCGATGGGACAGGGTTTCCAGGCTGCCCTTAGGGCTAACTTGGGCGTTGATAACATGTCTTAGGGGCATATTCGGTTCCAGGCAAAAATTCTCAACCAGCCAGCAAGGCCGGCGGATCAAAAAAAATGGGCGCCAAGCACAATGGCGCACGATGAATTGCAGCGGTAGTAGATGTCATCCTGTCAGGGCAGCTTACGCCAGTTGCCGAGCGCGTAAAAAACCACCGATAAATTCGATAAAAGCCTGCACCTTGCGGGTGGCGCGGCGGTGGCTGGGGTACAGGGCGAGAATTTGCGGACCAAAGGCGTCCGGTTCAAGCTGATAATCAGGTAATAGCTGCATCAGTTGGCCGCTGGTCAGCAGCGGTTGCACGCTCCACAGCGGGCAATCCATCAAGCCTTGGCCGGCCAGGCAAGCGGCCAGCAGCACATCATGGTTATCGCTGCTGAGCCGGCCTTGTGGGGTCAGGCTAAAGTTCTCGGCCCCGCGACTCAAGCGCCAGCGATGATCGAGCGCCGCATGCTGGTACAGCAAGGCTTGGTGCTCGAGCAATTGCGCCGGCGTGCTCGGCGTACCGCAACGAGCCAGATAGGCCGGGCTGGCGCACAGCACACTGCGGTTGGCGGCCAAGGGTTGCACGATCATCCCCGGTAGATCGCTGCGGCCCTCGCGCAGGGCCAGATCAAAACCGGCCTCGACCAGCTCCACATAGCTGTCGCTGAGGCTGACGTGCAGTTTCAATAACGGGTGCTCAGCAAGAAAAGCCGCGCAGGCCTCATTCAAAAATGCCGGGCCAAACGCCAGTGGTGCGGTCAGGCGCAGGGTGCCGGACAAGCTGTGCTGCAACTGGCCAATTTCTTCACCGGCCTCGCGCAGACTCTCCAACACTTGCCGGGCGGTTTCCAGATACAGCCCACCAGCCTCGGTCAGCGCCAGGCGCCGGGTCGAGCGCTCAAACAAGCGGGTGCCCAGCTCGGCTTCCAGATGGCCGACGGCCTTGGTCAGCGCCGAGGGGGTCTTGCCCAGCTGCTCGGCGGCGCGACTAAAGCTGCCGTGTTCGGCGGTGGCGACAAACATGCTGAGGGCGCTGAGCTTGTCCATTTGTTCCTCTTGGGCATTACAAAGGCAGTTAAGAGCGCAGGTTAAATGCAGCTATACGCAGGATATATCGCCCACACGGTTAAATCCCAGCCGGTTGCAGCTTGGGCTTTTGCCTGGCCGGCACAACTATCCCTCTCAGGCGTAGCCGCGCTCGCGCAAAAACGCTTCAAGAAACTGAATAAACACCTGCACCTTGTGGGTGGCGCGTCGGTGACTGGGGTAGACCGCCAAGATATGCGGGCCAAAGGCATCCGGGTCCAGATCATAATCGGCCATTAAACGCACCAGACGGCCATCGGCAATATAGGGCGCGGCACTCCACCAGGGAGTGATCAACAAGCCGCTGCCCGCCAGTGCATTGGCCAGCAGAAAGTCGTAGTTGTCGCTAAGGATGCGCGGCACCGGTTGCTCGATCCGCAACGGCTGACCGGCCAGGCGAAAGGTCCAATAGTGCCGGCTGAGCGCCGGGTGTTTGTACATCAGCCAGTCGTGTTGCATCAGCGTTGCAGGGCTGACCGGCAGTGGATTACCGGCCAAATAAGCCGGACTGGCACTCAACACTATATGGTTGTTGCCCACCGGTTTGGCGATCAGCCCAGGAATATCACAGGCACCCTCATGCAGGATCAGGTCGTGGCCGCTCTCCAGAATGAACTGGTCGTTATCGCTTAAGTCCACCTGCAAACGCAGTTGCGGATGGGCCAGACAAAACGCCGCACAGACCTCGGCCAGAAAGGCCGGCCCGTAAGCCAGCGCCGCCGAAATGCGCAACTCACCGTGCAAGCCTTGCTGCATCTGGACTATTTCTTCGCTGGCATTGCCCAGGCAACCCAACGCCTCGCGAGCCGCTTGGGCATACAGACGGCCCGCCTCGGTCAGCTGCATGCGCCGGGTGGTGCGCTCGAACAACCGAGTGCCCAGCTCCGCCTCCAACGCCGCAATGGCCTTGGCGACCGCCGAGGGGGTTTTGCCCAGCTGCTCGGCGGCGCGACTGAAGCTGTTTTGCTCAACCACACAGACCAAGGTGGTGAGCGCATTAAATTTGTCCACCATTTACTCCCATCAGGAACAAAACTTGTGCCTGTGCACGGCATTCCGCTCGCCCGCACACTTGCTTATTCTCAGGCCAAGACTAACAAAAACAAGAGATCCAACCATGAAACGATTTATCCCGAGCCTGCTCGGCGCCGCACTGGCTTGTGCCTCGCTGGAATCTATGGCCGCTGCCGATTTGATCCTAACCAATGGGCAGGTGTTTACCGGTATCCCTGGCCAAACGCTGGCTAAGGCCGTGGCGGTGGAAAACGGCAAAATCCTTAAAGTCGGCAGCGATGCCGAAATTCTCGCCCTGGCCGACGCCAAAACCCAACGTATCGACCTGGCCGGCAAGGTGCTGATGCCCGGCATGATCGACACCCACACCCACCCGATCATGGCCGCGTTCGACAGCATGGGCGCCAACCTGCTGGACGAGGTCAAGCCGCTGCCCGAACTTGAGCAGTGGATCATTGCTCAGGACCAAGCCGGCCATGCGCGCCACGCCGACGTGGTCAGTATTGCCGGGGTCAGCTCGGCGTATTGGGAGCAAAGTGCTGGCCTGGGCGAGATCTTCAATCAGGGTCGCTGGGCCAACCAACCGCTGGTGCTTAACGGCATCGACGGCCACACCGGCTGGGCCAATAACGCCATGCTG
>JAURXE010000721.1 GCA_030654635.1 Pseudomonas sp. | reverse complement strand
TGCTCAACCCGAAGGACGTCGAGGACAGCTTCTACCTCGAAGGCCAGCCGGCACCCGCCAAGGGCAAGAGATCGGCCTGCTGCAACCAATACAGCAACGGCAGATTCAGCAGCAGCCGCAGCGCTTCCAGCCACAGCGCTGCCGGACGATTCTCCAGCCACTGGCCAAAGCCATACAAACTGAACGCCACCCAACACCACGCGGCCAACAGCAGCGCGGGCGTGAGGCTGGCACTGACGGCCAGCAAATAGCTGCCCGCCAGCAGACACAGCGCAAACTGCAACCCGATATAACGCTTTTGCCCAGCAGCCAACGGTACTTCGTATTTCACAAACTGGCTGAGTTCGGGCTTGCTCAAGGGGTACTTGGCGGCCACATCTACCGGCCGCCAACCAGTGGGCATAAACCAGATGCGCAGCTTGTCCCAGGTCGCCTCAGTGCGCACCGCGTCGTGCCACAGCTGGGCGTAAAACTGGAGATTGGCCCACAACGGATTCCAACTGGCCAGCGGCGTGGTCACCCCGAACACCACCGGCTGCTCGTCCAGCTCCTCTTGAAAGGTGCCAAACAGCCGATCCCAGAGAATAAACACGCCGCCGTAATTGCGGTCCATATACACCGCGTTTTGCGCATGGTGGGCGCGGTGGTTGGACGGCGTCACAAACACCCATTCAAACCAGCCGAGCTTGGGGATATGCCGGGTGTGCACCCAAAACTGATAGAGCAGATTCAATGCCGCCACCGTCAAAAACACCAGCGGCGGCACGCCCAGCAAGGCCATCGGCAGGTAGAAGATCCAGCCGAAGAGAAACCCGGTACTGGTCTGGCGCAGGGCCGTCGACAGGTTGTAATCCTCACTCTGGTGATGCACCGAATGCGCGGCCCAGAGCACATTGCGCTCATGCCCCAGGCGGTGGTTCCAGTAGTAGCAAAAGTCATACAGCACAAAGGCCAGCAGCCAGACCCACAGCGGCTCAGCCGGTAACTCAAAGAGCGCCAAATGCTGCCAGGCCAAGGCATAGGTCAACAGCCCAAGGCCTTTGGTCAGTAACCCGCT
>JAURXE010000708.1 GCA_030654635.1 Pseudomonas sp. | reverse complement strand
CGTTAGTCGCCGGGCTGATATTTGGCCTGGGTTTGCTGTTGGCCGGTATGGCCAATCCAACCAAAGTATTAAGTTTTCTAAACTTAGCCGGTGCCTGGGACCCGTCGCTGGCCTTAGTCATGGCCGCCGCCATCGCCGTGGCCGTGCTGCCCTTTACCTGGGCCAAACGCCAGAGCCGATCGTTGTTGGACGCACCTATGCAACTGCCCAACAAGCGCCAGCTGGATCGGCGGCTGATCATCGGCAGCTTAGTGTTCGGTATTGGCTGGGGCATCGCCGGTATCTGCCCGGGGCCGGCTGTGGCGATTTTGCTCACCGGCCACTGGCAGGCACTGCTGTTTGTACTGGCGATGCTCGCCGGTATGGGCTTGTTTGAGTTGCTGGAGCGGCGGAGGAGTCAGGCATGAACGCGCAGGTTGAGGCTTTTTTCGATCCGGCCACCTTCACCTACAGCTATGTGGTCAGTGACCCGCAGAGCAAGCGCTGCGCCATAGTCGATCCGGTGCTTGATTACGACCCGGCCGCTGGACGCACGTCCCACGCCAGCGCCGACCGGCTGATCGCCTATGTGCGCGAGCAGGGCTTGACGCTGGACTGGCTGCTGGAAACCCATGTGCACGCCGACCACCTGTCCGCCGCGGCCTATATCAAACAAGTGCTCGGCGGTCGTTTGGCGATTGGCGCGCAGATCACCCAGATCCAAACCACCTTCGGGACGCTGTTTAACGCAGGCGATGAGTTCGCCACCGATGGCCGCCAGTTTGACCAGCTGTTTAGCGATGGCGACAGCTTCAGCGTCGGCAGCATTGTGGCCCGCGTGCTGCATACGCCGGGGCACACCCCTGCCTGCCTAACTTATGTAATCGGTGACGCTGCCTTTATCGGCGATACCTTGTTTATGCCGGACTACGGCACGGCCCGCTGCGACTTTCCCGGTGGCGATGCGCGCACCCTGTACCAGTCGATCCAGAAGTTGTTCGCCCTGCCAGACAGCAGCCGGTTGTTTATGTGTCACGACTACAAGGCGCCGGGCCGCGATCAGCACCTGTACCAGAGCAGCGTGGCCGAGCAGCGCGCCCATAACGTGCATGCGCACGCGGGCATTGAGGAAGACGCTTTCGTCGCCATGCGCCGCGCGCGGGATGCCAGCCTAGGTATGCCGGTGCTGATCCTGCCGGCGGTGCAGGTCAATATGCGTGGCGGCGAACTGCCACCGGCTGAGAGCAATGGCGTGCGCTACCTGAAAGTGCCGTTGAATGTTCTCTAAGCTGGCCAACTGGCGGCCGCTGCTGACCAGCCTGCGCAGTTATAACCGCCAGCAGGCCGGACACGATCTGTTGGCGCTGGACCCGCTCAGTACCACCCGCAGTGCTTGAGGTTATTGTTCGATCGCTGCGGCAAACTCGCTGATGGCAGCGACCACCTGCTGGGCTCCTTCGCGGATTTCCAGGATCACCGCGCCAGCTTCGTTGGCCAGGGCAACGCCCTGAGCGGTCTGTTCCTGGCTGGTCTGCATGCTGGTGACGGCGCTTTGTGCCAGTTCATGGTTTTGACGCACTACATCGACAATTTCGATTGTGGCTTGACTGGTACGCGCCGCCAAACTGCGTACTTCGTCGGCCACCACGGCAAAGCCGCGTCCTTGTTCGCCGGCTCGTGCGGCCTCAATGGCGGCGTTGAGTGCCAGCAGGTTGGTCTGTTCGGCAATGCCGCGGATGGTCTGGACAATGCTGCTGATTTTTTCCGACTGCTGGCTGACGGCGGCGATGCCGTGGGCCGCGTTGCCCAGTTCGCCGGCGATGGCCTGCATAACTTCGACAGTCTGCTGCACGACCGCGGCGCCTTTCTGTGCGCTGTTGTCAGTTTGCAATGAGATGTCGTAGGCCATTTGTGCTGCTTGTGCCTCGGCGTGCTGCTGCTGAACATGGGCGCTGATATCGGTGGCAAATTTCACTACTTTGTATAACTTGCCGGCGGCATCAAAGACTGGGTTATAGCTGGCTTCTAGCCAGATTGTCTGGTTGTGCTTGTTTAGCCGCTGAAAGCGCCCGGAGGCAAATTCGCCACGATTGAGCTGCGCCCAGAACGCCTGGTAAGCGTTTGAAGAGGCGTCTTCACGAGTGCAGAACATGCGGTGATGTTTGCCGATCACTTCGTCGCTGCGATAGCCCATGGCGGCAAGGAAGTTGTCGTTGGCGTACAGCACCTCTCCTTGCAGGTTGAACTCGATGACTGCGGTTGATCGATTCAGGGCATCGATCAGGCTTTTCTGATTTTGCTCCTGCTGAACTCGCGCGGTGATATCGGTAGCAACCTTCAGCACCTTGATCACACTGCCATCTTTGCTGCGAACTGGGTTGTAGCTGGCCTCCAGCCATATGCCCTGGCCTTGCTTGTTGATGCGCAGAAAACGGTCGCTGAGAAATTCGCCGGCGCTCAAGCGCGACCAGAAGTTGGCATAGTCGCGACTGTTGCTGAAATTCGTTTCGCAGAACAGTCGATGGTGTTTGCCACGAAGTTCATCCAGCTGATAGCCCGTAGCAGCAAGGAAGTTATCGTTAGCGCCGAGAATGGTGCCGTCCGGTTTGAACTCGATAATGGCCATCGAGCGATTGAGCGCATCGAACGTCGAACTTAGGCTATTGAGCTGATTTTGGCAGTTTGCCAGCTCGCTCTTGAGATGGGAGTTGAACATCAGGGCACCTTCTTCACGTCATCAAGAGGATTGGCTGCAGATCGAATCAGTGTGGATTCTATCGGCGTAAAGTGCCAATGCTTGAACGACGTGGTGATGGTCGCCCCCTCGGGCTCTGCTTGCTCAGTCGCGCGCAAAGGCCTGAGGGGCGGGACTACTGCTCAGCGCGGGTGGGGCGCCGGTTGCTGCTGGGTGATGCAGTGGATATTGCCGCCGCCGAGCAGGATCTCGCGGCCTGGCACCATGACCACCCGGTGTGCGGGGAACAGGCGCTGCAAGATCGCTTCGGCTTCGACGTCCATCGTGTCGTCGAATTTCGGCGCGATGATGCCGCCGTTGACGATCAAAAAGTTCACGTAGGAGCCGGCCAGGCGAATCGACGGGTCGCGCTCCTGAGTACCTTCGGCGGCATCGACGCCGGCGCATTCCTCAACCGTGGCGTGCAGCGGGCCGGGGATCGGCATCTTGTGCACGATCAATTGGCGACCCTTGGCGTCACGCGTGTTGCTCAGCACCGCCATGGCCGCTTGGCAACGCGGGTAGTTGGGGCTCTGCGGGTCGTCGGTCCAGGCCAGTAACACTTCGCCGGGACGCACGTAGCAGCAGAAATTGTCGACATGGCCGTCGGTCTCGTCATTGAACAGGCCGTCGGGCAGCCAGATCACCGTGTCGATGGCCAGATGCTTTTGCAGCAGGCTTTCGATCTGCTCGCGGCTTAGCTCGGGATTGCGATTGCGGTTGAGCAGGCACTCTTCGGTGGTGATCAGGCTGCCTTCGCCATCGACATGAATCGAGCCGCCTTCCAGTACGAAGCCTTCGGTGCGGTAACGGGCGCAGCCTTCGATCTCGAGGATCTTGCGCGCCACCTGATCGTCGCGCTGCCAGGGCCAATAAAGGCCGCCGTCGAAGCCGCCCCAGGCGTTGAAGGTCCAGTCGACGCCGCGTACTTCACCCTTGGCATTGGTGACGAAAGTCGGGCCGGTGTCGCGCAC
Organism: Pseudomonas sp.; assembly: GCA_030654635.1. Taxonomy (GTDB): domain Bacteria; phylum Pseudomonadota; class Gammaproteobacteria; order Pseudomonadales; family Pseudomonadaceae; genus Aquipseudomonas. The sequence goes on along the minus strand of JAURXE010000708.1, from coordinate 16,846 downwards.
CCAGGCATCGTCGGTGGTTATTTCCACTAGGCGGATGTTGCCGTGGTTGAGGCGCGCACGGGCATTGTCATATTGCCCAGCAGATACACAGACGGTCACCGGTTCAAATTCGGCGATGGCCTTGGCCACTGCCGTGAAGGCGGCCTGCGCCGGCTTGCCACCGAGGCGCCAGTTGTCGGGGCGCTCGGGCCAGACCATCCAGGTTTGGCTATGGGGTGCCCACTCGGCGGGCATCTGAAAGCCGTCGTCGCGTGGGGTGCTGGTCAGGGTAGTCATTAGCGATACCTTTTTAGGGAGTAGCCAAAATTAGGGCGAAGCCAGTACTTGTCGAAGGCGAATCCGCTCAAGCGCCGCAGGGTGGGTGTCACCCGCGGATTGCCTCAGGATTCTAGGTGGCCATCCAGGGTCTTGATCGGGCCATACAGATTCGGCCGGCGATCACGGAAACTGCCCCAGGCGCTGCGGGTATGTTCCAGCTTATCGAGGTCGAAGCTGTGTACCAATACGCCTTCTTCGGTCTCGTTGAGTTCTTCGACCTTTTCACCAAACTGATTGGTGATAAAGGATGAGCCGTAGAAGGTGATGTCGTAGCCGTCCTGTTCCTCGTTGCCGATGCGGTTGGAGGCAATCAGCGGCATCAGGTTGGCGCCGGCGTGGCCTTGTTGCACGCGCTGCCAGTGATCGCGCGAGCTGATGGTCTTGTCATGGGGTTCACTGCCGATGGCGGTCGGGTAGAACAGGATCTCGGCACCGAGCAGGGCCATGCTGCGCGCGCACTCGGGGAACCACTGATCCCAGCAGATACACACCCCGATTTTTGCGTAGCGGGTCTGCCAGACTTTGAAGCCGGTGTCGCCGGGATTGAAGTAGTACTTCTCGTGGTAGCCAGGGCCGTCGGGGATATGGCTCTTACGATAGGTGCCGAGGTTGCTGCCGTCGGCATCGATGATGGCGATGCTGTTAAAGCGCGCGCGGCCGGCCAGTTCGAAGAAGCTGATTGGCAACACCACTTGCAACTCTTTGGCGACTTTCTGGAAGTGCGCGATGGCGGCGTTGGTTTCCACCGTGGTCGCCAGTTGCAGGTAGTCAGCATTTGGCTTCTGGCAGAAATACGGGGTCTCGAACAGCTCTTGAATCAGGATGATCTGCGCGCCCTTGGCGGCAGCTTGGCGCACCAGTTTTTCGGCGTTGGCGAGATTCGCGGCGCGATCCCAGGAGCAGGCCATCTGGGTGGCGGCGACAGAAACGATACGGGACATAAAACACCTCGCAAGTGGTGCGCTGAAGAGGCCATCTGACGCTAGCAGACGAGCAGGGTCGTGGCATGTCAGTCGGTAAGACCGCTATGCACTTGCTGACTTTATATCCGATAAAAATCGGTCTTCAAAGCTGTATTTATCTATCGATGCGCGATTTATGATTTATTTGCAGATAAATATCGGCTTATTGCTCGCGTTTAGGCAATAACGGCGGCAGGTAAAGGGCCAGGTAAACGTCAAACACCCGCATGCCTTCCTCGGCCATGCGCGGGGTGATCAGTCCGTGTTGTTGCACCGAGCGGGCGTACACCCGGTCGCCCAGCTCCATGGCCAGGGCAAACACATCGACCTCCTCGGGCAGCGCGGGCAGTTGGAAGTGCCGGTTGAACAGCGCCTGCATTAACTGGCCGAGTTCGATGTCGTGCAGGCGGTCGGCCTGGGTGACTTCGGTCAGGCCGTGCTGGGCGAGAATTAACTGACGGGCAGCCGGGTCGGCGGCGTAAATCGCCAGCATCCGCTCCTCGACCAGGCGTGACAGGTCGCGCCAGTCACGCAGCTCTGCGTGGTCTATGGGTTGCTGCAAGCAAGCGCGAAAGGCCGCGTGAATCTCGCCGGTCAGCGCCTCAAGAATCGCCGGTACGCTGGCGAAGAAGTGATAGACCGACGACGGTGGCATCTGCGCGCGTTCGGCAACACTGTACACCGAGAGGCTATTGACCCCTTGTTCGGCCAGCAAGCTGCGCGCCGCGGCGAGTATGGCGCTGATTCGCAGTTGGCTGCTGGCGCGCGGTTTACGGCTGCTGACAGGGCGTGACATGGGGCTCTCCTTGGCGTGGGAGTCGCTATTGGACGTTAGTCACGGCGTCGGAGCAAGTTAGGGAGCGGCAATAAAGCTTTGCCAGATCTGATCACGGATTGGCGCGAGCTTCTCGGGCAGCACTTCGAGTGCGGCTAAACGGCGCTTGGTGTCGCGGTCGGGATACAGCCCTGGTTGGTCGCGAATGCTTGGATCGAGAAATTCCTTGGCATCGGCATTGGCACTGGGGAACAGCGTCTCGGTGGTAATCAGGGCGGCGACCTTGGGCTGCATCAGGTAGTCGATAAACTTATGAGCTAGGTCGGCGCGGCGGGCGCTTCTGGGGATTACCAGGCTGTCGATAAACAGGATCGAGCCCTCTTGCGGCACCACAAACTTTACCGGTTGGCCGGCTTTGGCTGCGGCCAGGGCATCGCCGACCCAGGCGAAGGCGACGCACAACTTGCCGTTGGCCAGGTCGTCGATATAGCGGGTGCTGTCGACATACTGCAGGTTGGGGCGCAGCTGATTCAGCAGCTCACCACTGCGTTTCATCTGGCTCGGCGGGGTCTGCGCCAAGCTGCGACCCTGGTAACTCATCAGGGCCGAGAGCACTTCGTCGCGGGCATCCAGCACGCTCATGCCGCAACTGGCCAGGCGTTTACTCTGCTCGGGATTGAACAGCACGCTCCAGCTGTCCGGCAGCGGTCCGCCGAAGGCCTGTTCGGCCGCCGGAATATTGATCGCCAAGCCGACCGAACCCCACAGATAGGGGATGGCGTATTTGTTGTTGGTGTCGAAGGCCGCCAGTTTGCTCAGCAGCTGTTTGTCCAAGTGACTGCGGTTGGGTAGCAGCTTGAAATCCAGTGGCTGAATACTGGCAGCTTTGATCAGCCCGGGCAGTGCGTCATGGGAGGGCACCGCGACGTCGATAGCGGTACCGCTGGCCATGGCTGTGGCGAGCTCTTCGGCGGTACTGTAGGTGTGATAGTCGACGCGAATGCCGGTTTCTTTCTCAAAGTCGAGTAGCACCTGGGGGGCGATGTAGTCGTTCCAGTTGTAGACGCTTATCACCTCCTCGGCGGCGGCCAGCAACGGCGCCAGAGTCAGGGCAAGCAGAGCAAGAAAACGCGGCATAACGATCTCCGTATTGATAAGGCGCAGTCAGTGCTGCGCGCAAGTGCCAGTGAGCCTTGGCCCTAAAACCTTTCACTCGGCCACGGCGTTGCAGCCGCATGAGTTGAGCTGGGTAAAAAGCTAAATGTCGGATAAAAAGACGCCGGCACTAAGGCCGGCGTCGGATGCTGCGGTTAAACCGTGTGTAAGTACCAGTTGTACTCGAGGTCGGAGATTGAATACTCAAACTCCGCCAGTTCGCTTTCTTTACAGGCGACGAACACATCGATGTATTTCGGGTCGATGTAGCGGCCCATAACTTCGTTGTCATCCAACTCACGCAGTGCATCACGCAGGTTGTTTGGCAGGCTGGCTTCGGTCTGCTCGTAGGCATTGCCTTCGAGTGGCGCGCCCGGTTCGATTTTGTTGGTCAGCCCGTGGTGGATGCCGGCCAGTACCGAGGCCATGACCAGGTACGGGTTGGCATCGGCGCCGGCGACGCGGTGTTCGATGCGCACGGCATCGGCCGTGTCATTCGGTACGCGGAGCGCGACGGTGCGGTTGTCGATACCCCAGGTGGGCGAGGTCGGCACGAAAAACTTCTCGCCGAAGCGGCGATAGGAATTGACGTTCGGGCAGAGGAAGGCCATCGAGGCCGGCATGGTTTCAATGATGCCGCCGATCGCGTGGCGCAGCGCATCGTTGGTTACCGGATCTTCGCTCTTAAAGATATTGGTGCCATCTTTGTCGAGGATCGAGATATGCACATGCAGACCATTACCCGCTTGGTTCGGGTACGGCTTGGCCATGAAGGTGGTGTCCATCTCATGGTCGTAGGCGATGTTCTTCACTAGACGCTTGAGTAGCAACGCATAGTCGCAGGCCTTGAGCGGATCGGCGACGTGGTGCAGGTTGATCTCGAACTGCGCCGGGGCGCTTTCCTTGACTACCGCATCGGCCGGGATGCCTTGCTCTTGTGCGCCTTCGAGAATGTCTTGCAGGCATTCGGCGTATTCATCCAGATCATCGATCATGTAGACCTGAGTGGATTGTGGACGCTTGCCTGACAACGGCGACATGGGCGGCTGTGGTCGGCCGTTCACGTTGGCTTGGTCGATCAGGTAAAACTCCAACTCGAACGCCGCGCAAATGGTTAGCCCCAGCGCATCGAACTTGTTGATCACTTGCTGCAGCACAGCCCGCGGGTCAGCAAAGAAGGCTTGGCCTTCCATCTCATGCATGGTCATTAACAGTTGCGCGGTAGGGCGCTTCTGCCAAGGCTCATTGCACAGGGTATTGGGGATTGGGTAGCAGACCCGATCGGAGTCACCGATATCCAGGCCAAGGCCGGTGCTCTCAACGGTAGAACCATTAATGTCGAGGGCAAATAGCGAGGCGGGCAGGTTAATGCCGCGCTGGTAAACCTTGTGCAGGCTAGCGCGATCAATGCGCTTGCCGCGTACAACGCCGTTCATGTCGGCAATCAACAGGTCGACGAACTGCACATCGGGATGTTTCTTAAGAAAATCATTCGCTTCATTAAGCTGAACGGCACGCGGAGGAACCGACATGATGCAACACCTTTTTTGTTAAAAATATCAATCATGCAAATGGCACGACTTGAGTCAATCTTAAACCAAAGTCGCTGTCAAGAGCGCTTCTATTGTGCCCTAAAAAGGGGCTCCGTGGCCAATTTTGGGGCTTTTCAAGGCAATTCAGCTGCTTGTCCCGCGTCCTTGAGCCTGCCGTTGTGGGCGGTGTGTTTAATTCTTTACAGGGCTATTGTGTAAAAAATCGAACAAGGCTAATCTCGGTCGCAACCCATAACATCAATAAAACGGGTGTCACATGTCTCGCCTGCCGTTGATTGGCGTGACCGCCTGCATCTCGCAGATCGGTTTTCATTCGTACCAAGCTGTTAGCGACAAATACGTCCGCGACGTTGCTGTTGGCGCCGGTGATTTGCCGCTGGCGATCCCGCCCCTCGGCGATCTGCTTGACCTGCCGGTGCTGCTGGCGAATCTCGACGGCCTGCTGTTTACCAGTTCGCTGTCCAATGTTGCGTCGCATCATTACTGCGACCCCAGCAGCATCCCCGGCACTGCACATGACTTGCAGCGCGACACCCTCATCCTGCCTTTAATTAAAGCTGCTATTACCGCTGGCGTGCCAGTACTTGGTATTTGTCCTTGTTACCCAGTGGCATCCCAAGTAGCAGGTAGTAGCAAATCCGCATCACCTCGCACTCTTTCAGGCTTTCGGTGAAGCCTGTGCAAGCGCGCGAGTCAACGTTGAGCTTAGCTATATCAGTCAAGCTCTGTTTCCCCACCCCTAGAGGTTTGTATGACTAGCAAAATCGACCGGCTTACCAGCTGGCTCAAAGAAAACAAGATCACCGAAGTGGAATGCATGATCAGCGACTTGACCGGCATCGCCCGCGGCAAGATTTCGCCGACCAACAAGTTCCTCGACGAGAAGGGCATGCGCCTTCCGGAGAGCGTACTGCTGCAGACTGTCACCGGCGACTACGTGGAAGACGACATTTATTACGACCTGCTGGACCCTGCCGATATCGACATGGTCTGCCGCCCGGACGAAAATGCCGTGTTCCTCGTACCGTGGGCGATCGAACCCACTGCCCAGGTGATCCACGACACGTACGACAAGCAAGGCAATCCGATTGAATTGTCGCCGCGTAACATCCTCAAGAAAGTCTTGAAGATGTACAGCGATAAAGGTTGGCAGCCAATCGTCGCGCCGGAAATGGAGTTCTACCTGACCAAGCGCTGCGAAGACCCGGATTTCCCGCTGCAGCCGCCGATTGGCCGCTCGGGCCGCGCCGAAACCGGCAAGCAGTCGTTCTCCATCGAAGCTGCGAATGAATTCGATCCGCTGTTCGAAGACGTCTACGACTGGTGTGAGCTGCAGAATCTGGATCTCGACACCCTGATCCACGAAGACGGCACCGCGCAGATGGAAATCAACTTCCGTCACGGCGACGCCCTGTCGTTGGCCGACCAGGTGCTGATCTTCAAACGCACCATGCGTGAAGCGGCGCTGAAACATAATGTTGGCGCGACCTTTATGGCTAAACCCATGACCGGTCAGCCAGGCAGTGCCATGCACTTGCACCAGAGCATTATCGACATCAAAACCGGCAAGAACATCTTCTCCAACGCCGATGGCAGCATGAACGACCTGTTCCTGCATCACATCGGCGGCCTGCAGAAGTACATCCCCGAGTTGTTGCCGCTGTTTGCGCCGAACGTTAACTCGTTCCGTCGCTTCCTGCCGGACACCTCGGCGCCGGTGAACGTCGAGTGGGGTGAAGAGAACCGCACCGTTGGTTTGCGCGTACCGGATGCCGGCCCGCAAAGCCGTCGGGTGGAAAACCGTTTGCCGGGCGCCGATGCCAACCCGTATCTGGCCATCGCGGCCAGCTTGCTGTGCGGTTATATCGGCATGGTTGAAGGCATTAAGCCCAGCGCCCCGGTTAAAGGTCGTGGTTATGAGCGGCGCAACCTGCGTTTGCCATTGACCATCGAAGATGCACTGGAGCGCATGGAAAACTGCAAGGCCCTGGAGAAATACCTGGGTGCCTCCTTTATTACCGGCTACGTCGCGGTTAAACGCGCCGAGCACGAGAACTTCAAACGCGTGATCAGCTCTTGGGAACGCGAGTTCCTGCTGTACGCAGTCTGATCATCACCCGGGTCGCGCACCAGCGCGGCCCGTGTTTTACCCAATAGGTTGAACCATGACAACGCCCAACACTAACCCGCAAACCCAGCAATGGCAGGCCATGAGCCGTGACCATCACCTGGCGCCATTCAGCGATTATCAGCAGCTGAGCGACACCGGTCCGCGCATTATTACCAATGCCGACGGGGTGTATTTGTGGGACAGCGAAGGCAACAAAATTCTCGACGGCATGGCCGGCCTTTGGTGTGTAGCCATTGGCTATGGCCGTGACGAGTTGGCCGATGCGGCCAGCAAACAAATGAAGCTGCTGCCGTTCTACAACACCTTCTTTATGACCGCCCACCCGCCGGTGCTGGAGCTGGCCAAGACCATCGCCGAGCTGACCCCGGAAGGCATGAACCATGTGTTTTTCACTGGTTCGGGCTCGGAAGGCAACGACACCATGCTGCGGATGGTGCGCCATTATTGGGCGCTCAAAGGTCAGCCGAACAAGAAGGTGATCATCGGCCGCATCAACGGTTATCACGGTTCCACCGTGGCCGGTGCGAGCCTAGGCGGTATGCAAGGCATGCACGAGCAGGGCGACTTGCCGATTCCGGGCATAGTGCATATCCCGCAGCCTTACTGGTTCGGTGAAGGCGGCGACATGAGCCCCGAACAGTTCGGCATCTGGGCCGCCGAGCAGCTGGAAAAGAAAATCCTCGAAGTGGGTGAGGCCAATGTCGCGGCCTTTATCGCCGAGCCGATTCAGGGCGCCGGCGGGGTGATTATCCCGCCCGATAGCTACTGGCCGAAGATCCGCGAGATTCTCGCCAAGTACGACATCCTGTTCGTCGCCGATGAAGTGATCTGCGGTTTCGGTCGCACCGGCGAATGGTTCGGCAGCGACTACTACGGCAACAAGCCCGACCTGATGACCATCGCCAAGGGCCTGACTTCCGGTTACATCCCTATGGGCGGGCTGATCGTCAGCGACAAGATTTTCGAGGTGCTGAAAACCGGCGGCGACTTCAACCACGGCTTCACCTACTCCGGTCACCCGGTGGCGGCGGCGGTGGCGCTGGAAAATATCCGCATTCTGCGCGATGAAAAAATACTTGAGCAGGTCCGTGAAGAAACGGCACCGTACTTGCAAAGGCGTTTACGTGAGTTGGCCGATCATCCCTTGGTGGGTGAAGTGCGCGGCCTCGGCATGCTCGGTGCTATCGAGTTGGTGAAGAACAAAAGCAGCAGAGCGCGCTATACCGATAAGGGCGCCGGGATGATCTGCCGCGCACATTGCTTCAATAACGGGCTGATTATGCGGGCAGTGGGCGACACCATGATCATCGCGCCACCGCTGGTGATCAGCAAAACCGAGATTGACGAGTTAGTCACCAAGGCCCGCTTGTGCCTTGATCTGACCTTGCAGGATTTACAGGCATAACTTAAACAGTAGGTGTACTCACCGTCGGCGTGACGCCGTTGGGCAACGGATAAGGTAGCGGCACGGACGCGCTGAGTAATTTGGCTAGGCTTAATGAAGGTGGTTTTTAACCCCTTTGCACACTCAGTAACAGGAGCTGTAAGCATGAACAAATTCGGTAAGTCTGTACTCGCTATGTCGCTGTTGGGGCTAATGGCAGGTGCTGCGCAAGCGGATGAAAAAGTGCTGCACGTGTACAACTGGTCTGATTACATCGCGAAAGACACCGTAGCCAAGTTCGAAAAAGAGTCGGGCGTCAAAGTTGTTTACGACGTGTTTGACAGCAACGAAACCCTCGAAGCCAAGCTACTGGCGGGTAAGTCGGGTTACGACATTGTGGTGCCGTCGAACAACTTTCTGGCCAAGCAAATCAAGGCCAAGGTTTATCAGCCGCTGGATAAGTCGAAACTGCCGAACTGGAAAAACCTCAACGCTGACTTGATGAAAACCCTGGAAATTAGCGACCCGGGCAACCAATACGCCTTCCCCTACATGTGGGGCTCGATCGGCATTGGTTACAACGTCGATAAAGTTAAAGCGGCACTGGGCGACAATGCTCCGGTGGACTCCTGGGACTTGCTGTTCAAGCCGGAAAACATCGAAAAGCTAAAATCTTGCGGCGTGGCCTTCCTCGATTCACCGACCGAAATTCTGCCGATTGCCCTGCACTACCTGGGCTACAAGTCCGACAGTCAAGACCCGAAAGAGCTGGCCGCCGCCGAGGCATTGTTCCTCAAGATTCGCCCATACATCACCTACTTCCACTCCTCCAAGTACATCTCCGACCTGGCCAACGGCAACCTCTGCGTAGCAGTGGGTTACTCGGGCGATATCCAGCAGTCGAAGAGCCGTGCCGAGGAAGCTAAAAGCGGCATCAAGGTGGGCTACAACATTCCTAAAGAGGGCGCGGGTACCTTCTTTGACATGATTGCCATGCCGGCGGACGCGACCAACGTCGATGCTGCCTATGCGTTTATGAACTTCCTGCTCAAGCCGGAAATCATGGCGGAGATCACCAACGAGGTGCAGTTCCCTAACGGTAATGCTGCGGCAACCCCGCTGGTGGATGAAGCCATTCGTAACGACCCGGGCATTTACCCAACGCCGGAAACCATGTCCAAGTTGTATGCCTTCGCCGATTTGCCAGCCAAGGTGCAGCGTTCGATGACGCGTATCTGGACCAAAATCAAAGCCGGTAAATAAGCCTAAACCAGCTTGCGGCGACTGCGGTCGTCGCAAGTGCTCGTCCGAGCAATTGTCGAATGGCTTAGGCCTCGTGCCACTAACCCATTCAACAAAGGCTCAGTCCCTGCGCGGTATTTAACCGCCGCACTATCAATAACAAGAGGACTTCCTGTGCATTGTTCTTTGCGTACCACCCTGATCGCGGCGGCTACCTTTGGTTTGCTGGCTAACGCCCAAGCCGAGCCTGTGGTGCATGTGTACAACTGGACCGACTATATCGGCGAAACCACCCTAGCAGACTTTCAAAAAGCCACCGGGATCAAAGCCGGTTATGACGTGTTCGACTCCAACGAAACCCTCGAAGGCAAGCTGTTAGCTGGCCGCTCCGGTTATGACGTGGTGGTGCCGAGCAACCATTTTCTTGGCAAGCAGATCAAAGCCGGCGCCTTTCAAAAGCTCGACAAGGCGCAGCTACCCAACCTGGTGAATATCGATCCGGCGCTGCTCAAGCAGTTGGACGTGAACGATGCCGGTAACCAGTATTCAGTGCCTTATCTGTGGGGCACCAATGGCATCGCCTACAACGTCGACAAGGTCAAGGCCGCACTGGGCGTCGATCACATCGACTCCTGGGCCACCTTGTTTGAGCCAGAAAACCTCAAGAAGCTCACCGCCTGTGGCGTGGCCTTTATGGATTCGCCGGATGAAATGTTCCCGGCAATGCTCAACTACATGGGCCTTCAGGCCAATAGTAAGAGCCCTGCCGACTACCAAAAGGCCGAGGCTAAATTCCTCGCGGTGCGGCCTTTCGTGACCTACTTCCATTCGTCCAAGTACATCTCGGATCTGGCCAACGGCGATATCTGCGTGGCCTTTGCCTACTCCGGCGATGCCTTTCAGGCCAAGACCCGGGCAGAGGAAGCCGGTAAGGGCATCAACATTGCCTACAGCATCCCAAAGGAAGGCGCCAACCTGTGGTTCGACATGTTGGCCATCCCAGCGGATGCCGGTAACGTCAAAGAAGCCCATGCCTTTATCAATTACCTGATGCAGCCCGAAGTGATTGCCACGGTCAGTGACTACGTTGGCTATGCCAATCCAAACCTCAAAGCCGGACCTTTTATGGACCAGGCGGTGCTGACCAATCCTTCGGTTTATCCCTCGGTCGAGGTGATGGCCAAGCTGTATGTGTCTGAAGAACTACCGGTCAAGGTGCAGCGCTCGATGACGCGCAGCTGGACCAAAATAAAAACCGGTAAGTGAATAAAAATAAGCCCGCTTAAAGTGAGCGGGCTTCAATGTGTTGGGAGTCGTGGTAAATGGCAATAACCGCCGGTGTGCACAAGAAAGCCCTTAGTGGCAGCCAGAAACCTCAGAAAGAGGTGCTGGTAAAAATCGACCGGGTGAGCAAGAAGTTTGACGAGGCCTTGGCGGTAGACGATGTGTCACTGACCATTCATAAGGGTGAGATATTCGCCCTGCTCGGCGGCTCTGGCTCAGGTAAATCAACCTTGCTGCGGATGCTCGCGGGCTTCGAGCGGCCGACCTCCGGGCGGATTTTCCTCGACGGTGAAGACATTACCGATATGCCGCCCTACGAGCGGCCGATCAACATGATGTTCCAGTCCTATGCCCTGTTTCCGCACATGACCGTGGCGCAGAACATCGCCTTCGGTCTGCAGCAGGACAAAATGCCCAAGGAGCAGATCGACGCCCGCGTCGCCGAGATGCTCAAACTGGTGCGCATGAGCGAGTTCGCTCGACGCAAACCGCACCAGCTGTCCGGTGGCCAGCGTCAGCGCGTAGCCTTGGCCCGCTCCCTGGCCAAGAGCCCGAAATTGCTGTTGCTCGACGAGCCGATGGGCGCGTTGGACAAGAAGCTGCGTTCGCAAATGCAACTGGAGCTGGTTGAGATCATCGAGCGGGTTGGCGTGACCTGCGTGATGGTGACCCACGACCAGGAAGAGGCCATGACCATGGCTGAGCGCATCGCCATCATGCACCTGGGCTGGATCGCGCAAATCGGCAGCCCGGTGGACATTTACGAAACCCCAACCAGCAAGCTGGTCTGCGAGTTTATCGGCAGCGTTAACTTGTTTGATGGCGTAGTGGTGGATGACCAAGAAGGCTTTGCCGTCATCGATTGCCCATCACTGGAAAACAATATCTATGTCGGTCACGGTGTTACCACCTCAGTGGAAGACAAGAGCATCAGCTACGCCCTGCGCCCGGAAAAACTCATAGTCACCACCGAGCAACCCACCGGCGAGTACAACTGGTCGCGCGGCAAGGTTCACGATATCGCCTATCTGGGCGGTCACTCGGTGTTCTACGTCGAGTTGCCGAGCGGCATGATCGTGCAGTCCTTCGTGGCCAACGCCGAGCGGCGCGGCACCCGACCAACCTGGGGCGATGACGTGTTCGTCTGCTGGGAAGACGACAGCGGCGTGGTACTGCGCTCATGAAACTAGCCAAGCAGCGACTCCTCCTGCCCAAAGGCCGGCACCTGGTAATCGGGGTGCCTTTTGTCTGGCTGTTCATGTTCTTTATTTTGCCCTTCGCCATCGTGCTGAAGATCAGCTTTGCCGAAGCCGATGTGGCTATTCCGCCCTATACGGAGATCTACAGTTACGTTGATCAGCAGTTCCAGATTTTGCTGAATATGGGCAACTACCTGATGTTAGCCAGCGATGAGCTCTACGTTTCGGCGTACCTCGGCTCGCTGAAAATGGCTACCATCAGCACGCTGCTATGCCTGCTGATCGGCTACCCGATGGCCTATGCCATCGCCCGTGCGCCCAAAGAGATGCAACTGGTGTACGTGCTGCTGATCATGATGCCGACCTGGACGGCGATCCTGATCCGCGTCTACGCCTGGATGGGCATCCTCAGTAACAACGGTCTGCTTAACGGCGCCTTGATGGGCATCGGCCTGATCGATGAGCCGTTGATCATCCTTAACACCAACTTGGCGGTCTACATTGGTGTCGTGTACTCCTATTTGCCGTTTATGGTCCTGCCGCTGTATGCCAACTTGGTCAAGCATGATTTGAGCCTGCTGGAAGCGGCGTCCGATTTGGGCGCACGCAGCCTCACTAGCTTCTGGAAAATCACTGTGCCGCTGTCCAAGAACGGCATCATTGCCGGCTCCATGCTGGTGTTTATTCCGGTAGTCGGCGAGTTCGTGATTCCAGAAATGCTCGGCGGCCCGGAGACCCTGATGATCGGTAAAGTGCTCTGGCAAGAGTTCTTCAATAACCGTGATTGGCCGGTGGCTTCGGCGCTGGCGGTGGTGATGTTGGTGATCCTGATGGTGCCAATTATCCTGTTCAACCGTAACGAAGCCAAAGAATTGGAGGCCAAAGCATGAAGCGCTTTAGATTCTCAAATTTCATGTTGGTCGCCGGTTTGTTGTTTATCTACCTGCCGATGTTGATTCTGGTGATCTACTCGTTCAACGCCTCCAAGCTGGTAACAGTTTGGGGTGGTTGGTCGCTGAAGTGGTATTTCGGCCTACTGGATAACAGCCAATTGATGGGCTCGGTGATGCGCTCCATGGAGATCGCGGTGTATACCGCAATCTCTTCGGTGATTCTCGGTACCTTGGCGGCCTTTGTACTGACGCGGATTCCGCGTTTCAAAGGGCGCACGCTGTTTGCCGGCATGGTTACCGCACCTCTGGTGATGCCTGAGGTGATTACCGGTCTGTCGCTGCTGCTGTTGTTTGTCGCCATGGCACAAATGATCGGCTGGCCGGCCGAGCGTGGCGTCATGACGATCTGGATCGCGCACACCAGCTTCTGCTCGTCCTACGTGGCGGTGGTGGTGTCGGCGCGCTTGCGCGAACTGGATATCTCCATCGAGGAGGCGGCCATGGATCTGGGCGCCAAGCCGTGGAAGGTGTTTATGCTGATCACCATCCCGATGATTGCACCGTCACTGGCTGCCGGCGGCATGATGTCGTGTGCCTTGTCGCTGGATGACCTGGTGTTGGCCAGCTTCGTCTCCGGGCCGGGTTCCACCACCTTGCCGATGGAGGTCTTCTCTGCCGTACGTCTGGGGGTTAAACCCGAGATCAACGCGGTGGCCAGCTTGATTCTGCTGTCGGTGTCGCTGTTTACCTTCTTCGCCTGGTACTTCTCGGCCAAGGCCGAAGAACGGCGCAAACGAGCCATTCAGCAAGCCATGGACGAAACTGCCGGCCTGGCCTTGATGAACGGCCCCGATAGCCGTCGTGACCCGTCGCAAAAACACGCCGCTGCCTAACCGGGCCGGCGCTTGAACAAAAAGGGTCACTGCGGTGGCCCTTTTTTGTGCCCGGGCAGATTGTCGGACTGTTCGCTACGCTCCTGAGTCCGGCCTACGGTTTTTGCGCTTATCATGACGACACAAGCCAATTTTATTAATGCAATCAGCAGCCAGTTTTATTGCGGAGAACCCTATGCAAGCCAATCAGCAAGAACAGAGCACCGACCCGATATGGGTGCAAATTTGTGAGGCCGGCGAACTCGATCCGGTGGCGCGGCTGGCATCGCGCCTGGCGATTTTGCAGCACCCCGAGGCACAGGACTGCACCTTCTACCGCCCGGACGAATTCGATGCCGACGCCGAAGAAGAAGACCTCGGCGATGCCAAGGTGCTGTTCCTCGGCCCGTTTCAAGTGCCGGCTGAATGGGATGAGGCTGAGCGCGCCGAGTTCTTTGGTGAGGATCACCCCGAGTGCTTCGTCAGCGCCTATATCGAGTGCGAAGCTTTGCCGGTTTCCAAGCAGTATTTCACCGCCGAATCCGGCGATTATTTGGGCTGCATGCAAAGCGATGGTCGGGTGCAGATGTTCTATCTGTACGATTACGTTGAAGACGCAAGCGGCCGCAAGTGCGTGCTGATTCGTGAAGACGAGGAACAGGAGTAAGGTTGCGCGGGTTAAGTAGGGTGGGCTCCCACCAAGGTCCTTATCCAGTGCGGTGGACTAACACCCGCCCTACAAAACTGCGACTCTGCGGGTTACACCGCGAATAAAAAACCTCGCCGCTGCGAGGTTTTTTATTGGCATGGGTTTGGTCTATTTGGCCGGCAGCAACTGCAGGGTGCTTTGGGTATTGGCGGCCACTTCGGCGTCGCTGAAGTGCTGCGGCACATACTGGCCGTTGATATAGGCCTGGGCTTGGTCGCTGTAGTGTTGGTCGAACAGTACGCCACTTTGACCGAGCGGATTGATACCCAGCGCATGCGTGGGGTCGGCGAAGTCGACCAGGCGGCGGGTCGAGGGGCCGTAGATCACCGACCAGGGCGCCGGGCCGACGCGGGCTGAGAGGTTGTTGGGGGTTTCGTGACCGCCGGGGGCGGCAAACGGGCCGACGTTGAAGAGTTTATCCAGTGGCTTTTGTTTACCCAGCGGATGCTCGTGGGTCAGGGTGTGGGCCGTGCCCCATTGCCAGTCGGCGGGGTTGGCGCCCTGAGTGCTGCGCAGGTGAGCGAGGCTGGCTTGCCAGGCGGCTTTGACGGTGCTGGCGCGGTCTTCCTTGGTTGGGGTGCTGCGGTTGTCCCACCAGGGTGAATCGGCGTCAGCGGCCAGGCGCGGCAGGGCCACATCGAGCACGCGGGTCGACAACAGGTTGTCGAAGAAGCTGTCGCCCAGCTCATCACGCATGGCGGCGTCGGTCAGCTGAAAAAGCAATTGGTTGAACAGCGTCGGGGCTATGCCGTCGAGGGTGTGCTCGCCATTCCAGTTGGCCAGCTGTTGTACCAGCGGTTGTTCCTCGGCGCTGGCGGCGGCCTGCAAAATCGGCAGCAGTGGTTGCAGCAGGCGTTGGCTATAGCCGCTGCCGGTGTCCAGTTGCAGCGCTTGGCTGTTCTGCAGATCCCACTTCACGCTGTTGTCGGATAGACGCTGATCGAGCCGTTGGGCGCGGTCGGGCAGGTTGTAGTAGCCAGGAATCTCGATGCCACTGGCCGGCAGCGGTTGGTGGTTGGCGGAAACGATATAGCCGCGCGCCGGGTTCTCTTCCTGGGGGTTGGCACTGAACGGGATGAAGCCGGGTTTGTCGGCCTGGTCGCTGGCGCCATCGAGAATAAAATTCGGATTCACCCCGTCCGGCCTTTGTGGCAACTGGGCGGCGGCCCACCAGCCGATATCGCCCTTGGCATTGGCCCAAATCACATTCAGGCCGGGTGCCTGGATTTTCTCGGCGGCGGCGCGGGCTTTCGGCAAGCTGTCGGCACGGTTGAGCTGGTAGAAGGCGTCGAGAATCGGGTTCTCGGTTTCCAGAAAGGCCCACCACATGGCGATCGGTGTCTTGCCGGCAGTGGCGCCAAGGGCGTCATTGATGATCGGCCCGTGGGGCGAGCGGCGCAGCGTCAGCTTGACCGGGTCGGCACCTTTGACTTCGATGCTTTCTTCGCGGCTTTGCAGCTCCACCCACTGGCCCTGATACCAAACCTGGTTGGGGTTGTCGGGGTTGAGCTTCTCGGCGATCAAATCGAGGTCGTCGTTCTGGAACATGGTGATGCTCCAGCCAAAATCCTGGTTGTGGCCGAGTGAGGCAGTCGGGTTGAGCGCCTGGTGATGGCCGTACAGCTCAAAGCCCGGGTAGGAAAGCTGCGCCTCGTACCACACCGCAGGCGCGGCAAAGCGGATATGCGGGTCGCCGGCCAGCAGCGGCTTGCCGCTGGCAGTACGGCTGCCAGACACGGCCCAGGCATTACTGCCCTCGAATTGCGGCAGGCCGGCGGTTTCCAGCGCCTGCTGGCTGAGGCTGGCGAGGCGATTCAGGTCGCTCCAGTCGTTGGCGGCCAGGCTCGGTTTGAGCACGCCCTCGGGGTGCCAGGCCAGATCAAAAACCTTCAGGTAATCGGCGCCCAGCTCATCGCGCACATAGGTCAGCACCGGCTCGGTACGAAAGGCCGCAGCAAAGCTGTAGGCCATATAACCGGCGACGCTGAGGGTGTCTTCAGTGGTGAAGGGGCGCTTGGGAATGCCCAGAATGTCGAATTCCAGCGGCGCCGGATGGCCGGCCTGGTATTGGTTGATGCCATCCAGGTAGGCCGCCAGGGCCTGATTGGCTGGCTTGGCGGGGTCCATCTTCGCCGCATAGGCATCGGCATGCTGGCGAATGCCGAGGGTGCGAAACAGCCGGTCGGTGTCGATCAGCTTGGGGCCGAGTACCGCGGCCAACTCGCCACGGGCCAGGCGGCGCATCATTTCCATCTGGAACAGGCGGTCCTGGGCATGCACATAGCCGAGGGCACGGTACATGTCGGCCTCATTTTGCGCCTGAATATGCGGCACACCACGCTCGTCGTAACGCACGCTCACCGGCGCTT
>JAURXE010000707.1 GCA_030654635.1 Pseudomonas sp. | reverse complement strand
AAAAACACCGACATCGCCAACGGCATAGTCCCGGCCGGCAAATACGACGGCTCACTCGCGCTGACCACCCCGGAAACCTTCGAGCTGTCGGTGACCCACCAATTCGACTCGCAGTGGACCGGTTACGCCGGCTACACCTGGACGCGCTGGAGCCGCTTCCAGGAGGTAGTCATCAAGTCGCCAGGCAATGGCTCGCCGATCTTCCAGGAAGTCGTCGAAGAGCAAAATTGGCACGACACCCGCAGTTACGCCGCCGGCCTGTCCTATCAACTCAACAACCAATGGGTGCTGCGCAGCGGCCTGGCTTTCGACCCCACGCCCAGCAACAACACCGACCGCTCGCCGCGCATTCCCAGCGGCGACAGGTACGTGTTCGCCATGGGTGCCGGCTACAGCCCAACCGACAACCTGACCCTCGATCTGGCCTATGTGTACCTGCAAGAGGAAGAAGTCAGCGTCAACAACAGCGAAGCCGGCAAAGGCCATTACCAGGCCGACTTCAATAACGCCGCCCACTCACTCGCCGCCCAGGCGACCTGGCGTTTCTAACCCTTAACGTGCGGGCCTATTGAGGTCGATTCGAGACTCCTGAGTCGACTCTCAATAGGCGGCCAAGACGCTAAGTGGTAAGCTCGCGCGCCATGAATATGCCCTTCTCACGCCCAGTTGTTCTCTGCTTGTCCGGCCACGACCCCAGCGGCGGCGCCGGCCTGCAAGCCGATATCGAAGCCCTGCTCGCCCAAGGCTGCCACGCCGCGCCGACGGTCACCGCCTTAACCGTGCAGGACACCCGCAACGTCAGCGCCTTCCGGGTGCTCGACCGCGACTGGGTACTGGCCCAAGCAAATGCGGTGATCGCCGATCTGCCGATTGCGGCGATCAAACTGGGCATGCTCGGCTCGACCGAGATGGTCGAAACCGCCCGAGAAATCATTCAACAACTGCGCGAACAACAGCCGGATTTACCGGTAGTCTGCGACCCGGTGCTACGCGCGGGTGGCGGCGGCACCCTGGGCGGTGACGACGTGGCCAGCGCCATGCGCGAACGCCTACTGCCACTGGCGACCATCGCCACCCCGAACTTGCCCGAAGCACGGATTCTGGCCGGCCTGCCCGATGGCAGCGCCGACGAGTGCGCAGCCGTATTGCGAGCCTATTGCCAACACCTGCTAATCACCGGCGGCCATGGCGATGAGCGCGACATCCACAATCGCCTGTATTGCCAAGACGCCAGCCAGCACGACTTCACCTGCGTGCGCCTGCCCGGCAGCTACCACGGCTCCGGCTGCACAATGGCCAGCGCCCTGGCCGGCCGACTGGCCCATGGCGAAGGGCTGATCAGCGCGGTGCGCACGGCGCTGGATTACACCTGGCGCACCCTGCGCGACGCCGAACAACCCGGCCATGGCCAATATCTGCCACGACGCTTACCGCTGGAGCTGTTTTGATGAGCGCAGTTTTGCGCGGTCTGTACGCCATCAC
>JAURXE010000705.1 GCA_030654635.1 Pseudomonas sp. | reverse complement strand
CGTTACCCCAGTTGCCCAACGTTATTGCTGGCCGGTGAGCACGACCACTTCACTCAACCTTGGGAGCATGCGCGCTTTGCCGCCGCCTGCAGCAATGCCGACTGCGTGATCATTCACCACGCCGACCATCTGGCCCAATTCGAACGGCGCGAGGCCTGCGCCCAGCTCTACAGCCCCTTTTTGCGTGGCGAGGCACTGCCCATCAGCAGCCCCGGCACCAGCCGACTGGCCCGCAGCCAACTGCTGCACCTGGAGCAGCGCCATGAGCCACGCGCACCGGCACTGCTGCGCCGCGCCAGCCTGTGGCATAGCGAGGCGGGCGAGTGGCCGGTGGAACTGCTTGAGCTGGGCTTTTTTGGTGGCTTGCTGCAAGGCAAGCTGCCCGCCGCTGACGGGCGCGGCTGGCAACTGCGCCTGGCCGATCAGAGCCAGCACCCGCTGCTCAGCCTGCGCCACGACAACCACGGCCTGGCCTTCGTGTTCGTGCACAGCGATGCCAACGCCAGCGCCGCACTGGCCGCCTTGCTGCGCCCAGCACTGCTGCCCAGCACAATGCTGCCCACCACCGCCTGCGCTTAATCCTGCGCAGTTAAATTCTGGCAGCGCGCCTCGATCACCCGCACCAACCCCGGCAAGCGCGGCGTCGGCAAGCCTAATGCCTGGGCGTGCTGATCGGGGTCGAGCACTGCGGTCGCGCTGAAGCCGCAGCGGGTGAAGGCCGCGACTATCTCCTCGGCATTGCGGTAATGCAGCGGATAACTGCCGCGGGTCAGCCGCCCGACCAGTTCAACGCCCCAGCGCAATTGCCGGTAACGCGGATGCTCTTGCAGATTCGGGTACAGATCAGTCAGATAAGTCGCCCGAGGAAACGCCTGCAACTGCGCCGCCAAACGCGCCCAGAACGCCTCAATTACCGGCAATTCGAAGTAGTTCACCAATCCCTCGGTAATCACCAAAATCGGCAAGGTGTGATCGAGCCCGGCAAACAAATTGACCAGGCTGTCGCGGCCGTCGCTGGCGAGAATATCCACCGCCTTGACCTGATGATTTTGGCTCAGCCAGCCCTGGCTCTGCAGCAGCAGGCGTTTGCGCGCAGCCATCACCGGCAGGTCGGCCTCGATATAGCGCAGGTTCGGATAACGGGCGGTAAAGCGCCGGCCACGGGGTGACAAACCGCAGGCGATTTCGACCACCTGGCAAACGCCAGCCTGCTCAATGGCCTGGGTCAAACGGGCGTCGATCAGCAGATGGCGCTGCAACAGCAGGTTTTCCAGATCAATCCCAAAACCAATCCGGGCGCCCCAGGTAACCGGGCGCAGCACGCCGTGAATCCAACGCCCCAGGCTGGTAGCAAAGGCCGGATCGGCCAGCTGATGGCGATACCAGACATAGCCGGTGTAGTGCGCACTCGGCGAGATATGGGCACTGCTAACCCGCGCTCGTTCAGCCATGAGTTGAACTCTTATTGTTATGATGGCCGCCAGACTATGCCCCACAACCCCGCCATGACAGCCCATGCCCGACGATCCCACCCTTAGTTTGCCCTGGCCCCAGGCCCGGCCGCTGGACGACGCGTTCTTTCAGCGCGACGCCCAGGCTGTGGCGCAGGCGCTGCTGGGCAAAATCATCCGCCACCGGGTTAACGGACTGTGGCTGGCGGCGCGCATCATCGAGACCGAGGCCTACTACCTGGCCGAAAAAGGCAGCCACGCCTCCCTCGGTTACACCGACAAACGCCGGGCGCTGTTTCTGCCCGGTGGACACATCTATATGTACTACGCCCGCGGCGGTGATTCGCTGAACTTCAGCGCCGAAGGCCCCGGCAATGCGGTACTGATCAAGTCTGCAAGTCCCTGGCTGGACGAGATGTCACCGGCCACAGCGCTCTTGGCGATGCAGCAGCACAACCCGGATGCCCAGGGCCGGCCGCGCGCTCCCGAGCGTCTGTGCGCCGGCCAGACCTTGCTGTGCCGGGCCCTGGCCCTCAAAGTGCCGCAGTGGAACGGTCAGCGCTTCGACTACCAACGACTGTTTGTCGAAGACCTTGGCCTGCGCCCGAGCCAGATCATTCAAACCACTCGCTTGGGCATTCCGCCGGGGCGCGATGAGCAACCGCCCTATCGCTTTGTCGATGCCAGTTTCGCCCGTTGCTGCACGCGTAACCCCTTGCGCCGCGGCCAACTCGAAGGGCGCGACTTCCAGCGTCTACACCCCAAGGAAATTCACTGATGCTGCATTGGTTCGACAGCCTCACCGGCTGGCTCGGCACCCACCCCGAATGGTTGGGCCTGGCGCTATTTTTACTGGCTTGCGGCGAATGCCTGGCCCTGGTGGGCATCTTGGTGCCGGGCACCATTTTGCTATTTGGGGTTGGCGTACTGGCCGGCGGCGGGGTGTTAACCCTCGGCGAAACCTTGCTGCTGGCTTACAGCGGCGGTTTTCTGGGCGACCTGCTGTCCTATGCCCTGGGCCGGCGTTTTCAACAGCGGATTCGGCGCCTGCCCCTGCTGCGCAGCCACCCGCAATGGCTGGACAGCGCCGAAGCCTATATGCAGCGCTATGGCATCGGCAGCTTGCTGGTGGGCCGCTTTATCGGCCCACTGCGACCGCTGCTGCCGATGGTGGCGGGCATGCTGAAGATGCCGCTGGCGCGTTTTAGCGCCGTCAGCATGCTGGCCGGCGCCGGCTGGTCGGTGGCTTATCTGCTGCCCGGCTGGGCCACTGGCGCGGCCATGCGCCTGCCCCTTAGCCAGGACTTCTGGGGCCAGGCAGCGCTGGTCGCCGCGGCACTGGCGCTCCTGGTGCTGCTGAGCATCCACAACGGCCTGCGCCAACAACCCCGCGCCGCCGCCGTGACCAGCGGCCTGGGCGCCTTACTGCTGCTGAGCCTGCTGCTGGGTTGGCGCCATCTGGGCGATTTCGATCAGGGCCTGATGAGCCTGGTGCAAGCCCAGCGCAGTCTCGAACTGGATAGCCTGATGGTGCTACTGACCCGGCTCGGCGACTTAAGCACCCAACTCGCCGCCGCCTGCCTGCTCTGTCTGATTCTGTTGCTGGCGCGCAAATGGCGCATCGCCCTATTCGCCACCAGCACCCTGCTGCTGACCGCGCTGGCCAATAGCGCCTTGAAACACCTGCTGGAGCGCCCGCGCCCCGAGGTGCTGCTGGAACCCCTGCAGAGTTTCAGCCTGCCCAGCGGCCATAGTTCTGCGGCCTTTGCTTTTTGCCTGGTGCTTGGGGTGCTGGCCGGCCGCGGTCAACCGCCACGCTGGCGCCTGACCTGGTTGCTGCTGGCCAGTTTGCCGGCCAGCGCCATCGCCCTGTCGCGGGTCTACCTGGGAGTGCACTGGCCGACTGACATTCTGGCCGGCGCCTTGCTCGCCAGCAGCCTGTGCGCTGCCTGCCTGAGCCTGAGCGAGCGCCGTGAGCATCTGCCGGAAATGGCCGCACCCATCTGGTGGTTGATAATCCCGTCTTGCCTGGCGCTGTTTATCGGCTTTGCCAGCACGGCGCTGCCGACGGCGTTGCTGCACTATCGCTATTAATAACAAAGGCGATGCACCGGTTCGATTGAAAACCCATTTCGTAGGGTGGACTTCAGCCCACAGCACCTAAGAGCCTCTTGATGGACTAAAGCACACTCGACGAACTCGTCGAGAACAAGGTTAAGCGAGCATTTCGCCTTGCAGTTGATCCAACCAGCGCTGGATCAACTGCAAGCAGGCCGCCGGTTCGCCTAGGGCGAGCA
>JAURXE010000699.1 GCA_030654635.1 Pseudomonas sp. | reverse complement strand
GCGATGGCAGCTTCGGCCACTTTGAAGCGCGGCTGGCAGCCATGCATGACCATCAGGGAGAAATCATTGGTTGGCGCGGCATTGTTCGCGACACCAGCGAGCAAATGGCTTATCAGAACCAACTGATCGACATGGCCTATCGCGACCCGTTAACCGGTCTGGGCAACCGCAAAGCCTTTGGCGAACAATTACAAAGCAGCCTGGAACAAATGCAACGCAAGCAGCAGACATTGGCACTGCTGTATCTGGATTTGGACCACTTCAAGGAAGTGAACGACCAATTTGGCCATGACATTGGTGATTTGCTGCTGCAAACCATTGCCGAGCGCTTGCGTAACTCTTTGCGCCAGCCCGACTGGGCCTATCGTCTCGGTGGCGACGAGTTCACCGTATTACTGCCCGAAGCCGATCAACAAACGGCTCTGAAACTCGCCGAGCGACTCCTCAGCCGCCTCAGCGAGCCATTCAAACACGGTGACGTGCTGATCGACTTTGTCACCCCCAGCATTGGTATTGCGCTCTTCCCGGAGCATGCTAAATACGCCGAAGGCCTGATTAAAGCCGCCGACATCGCCATGTATGAAGCCAAGCAACAGCGCAATCGCGCCTGTGTCTATCAGCCGGCCAAGCTTTCCCCGCCCGAGTAAAACCGCTAAGGTCGCGCGGTCCTCATCTTTCGGAACACCGCCATGACCGCCCCGCTACTCTCTGGCCCGCAATACCTGCGCGAAGGCCTAAAGCTGATCCTCAGCCCCGGACTGCGGCTCTTTGTACTGCTGCCACTGGCGATTAACTTACTGGTGTTTGTCGGTTTAATCGTCGTCTCACTGCAACAGTTCAACGGCTGGGTCGAGGCCTTTATGCCCAACCTGCCGAGCTGGCTGAGCTTTCTTGAATACATCCTCTGGCCACTGTTTGTGCTGCTGGTGCTGCTGATGGTGTTTTTCAGCTTTAACCTGCTGGCCAATATCATCGCCGCGCCGTTTAACGGTTTTCTGGCCGAGAAGGTCGAGATAGTCGCCCGTGGCGAAGACAACTTCCCAGCTTTTAGCTGGCGCGAACTGACGGCCATGGTGCCGCGCACCATGGGCCGGGAGCTGCGCAAGTTGAGCTATTTCTTGCCGCGCAGCATTGGCCTGCTAATTCTGTCGTTTATTCCGGTGTTGAACATTGCCGCCGCGCCGCTGTGGCTGCTGTTTGGCGTGTGGATGATGGCCGTGCAGTACATCGACTACCCGGCCGACAACAACAAAGTCAGCTGGGACGAGATGCTCGCCTGGCTGCGCGCGAAGCGCTGGCAGAGCCTGGGGTTTGGCGGCATTACTTATTTGGCGCTGCTGATTCCCTTCGTCAATATCCTCATGATGCCGGCCGCAGTGGCCGGTGCCACGCTGTTCTGGGTGCGCGAGCGCGACGCAGCAGCCCCACCTCAGCCTTAAGCACTGATTGCCCAACGGTGCTCGCGACCCGACCGCGCTCAGGCTGTGTGAAAACGTAGCGAGCGAAGGTCAGTGCGACGCCCGCTCCTGCGGGCTAGCTGCATTTCCCACATCCATGTGGGTCACAGGCAAAAAAAGCTAAAGCGCACGACTGCATGGATGCAGGAGGTAGGGCGACGCAGGATGCCAAAGCCGAGTTTACGGGTTGTAAATGAGCATTTTGAGCCTGTTTTTAACGCCGCATAACCGAGCGCAGTAGTTTTCACACAGTCTGGACACAGTCTGGCCACCGACTTAAGTCCCAGCCCAGCCACCTGAAAAGAGCATACCCGCCGCGCCGCCGGCGTTAGACAGTGACGCCCCCCACGCT
>JAURXE010000686.1 GCA_030654635.1 Pseudomonas sp. | reverse complement strand
AAGCGCTGAAAGACTCAGTCAACTGAGTGCTAGCAGCCTGTCGGACTTAACGCTGTCCTACTGCGTAAAAGCCGGACTTGGTCATTTTCTGCGCTCTTTCTCGTTGAATAGAATGACTATTCGCCTCAAAAGAGCGCAAAAACTGCCTCAAGCCGGTCTTTCCCTCGCTACGAACGGTTAAGTCCGACATGCTGCTAGTCCGGGGTCGCCAGGCCCCGGACAACCGAACTTTAGGCTGACCGCAGTTCCCCGCAAAACGCTACAATGCGCCGCCGTTTTAATCCCCCCTTTGCTAGAGGCTGCGCCGATGAAGTTTCGTTTCTTGCTGTGGATGCTGGGTCGCCTGATGACCAAGGCCAGCCACAAAAACACCGCTTTTCAGCAGCAACTGGTTGACCGCGACATGGTGTTTCAACTGCACACCCTCGACGGCAAGATTGCTCGCCACTTCATCGTCAAAGACCAGCGCATCACCAGCCACAGCGGTCCGGCCAAAGAACCGGCTTTCGCTCTGGGGTTTAAAGATGCCGCCTACGGTTACGCCACCATGACCGCCAAGAACAAGCAGCTGGCCTTTATGCAGGGTATCCAGAACAAAGAGATCCAGATCCAGGGCAACCCGGCGCTGGTGATGTGGTTTCAGGGCCTGATGAAGTACCTGATGCCGAAGAAGAAAAGCAGCGCAAAAAAAACCGCTTAACCAAGCAATCAGCTGGCCCCGCTGGCTGGGCATGGGCTGATTGACTAGGCTGCAAAGAGTCACCTTGGACATACTCCCATGCGTTTTTTGATTGCTCTGCCGTTGTTGCTGGCCACCACTTTGGCGTGGGCGCAAACGCCCTCGCCAGAAGCCTTTAACAAGGTATTTGAGTTGGCCGGTATCGGCCTGTTGTGCGAGCAAACCGCGCCGCTGCTGCAGCGGGGGGTGCCCGATGCGCAACAGGCGGCGCTGGCCAAGGCCTTTGCGGCCGAGGCGCTGTGCCTGGATTTAGCCAAGCAACTGGCCCCGCAGTTCAGCGTCAAGCACCTACAGCAGGCCCAGGCGCTGCTGGAAAGCCCGCTGGCGCAACACTTCACGGCGGCGGAACGGGCTGTGGGGGCGAGCGAAACCGAGCTGGCCAGCTACCGCGAACAACTGAACAGTCGCCCGCCGCGGGCCGAGCGTTTGGTTTTGGTGCAGCGCTTGGACAGCGCCGCGCAAACAACCGCGTTAGCTGCCTTGCTGCGTTATGAAGTGGGCAAGACTCAAGCCTTGCTGGCGCTCAAGGCCCAGGGCGGCAGCATTGATGAAGCCACTCTCAGCAGCAAAACCACCGCGCAACGGGACGCCCTGCGCGAGTCCAGCCAGCAAGGTGTGCAGTCATTTATGTTGTTTGCCTATCGGCAGACGCCCAGCGAGCAACTGGCCGAATACGCCGCGCTGTATGAGCAAGAGCCGGTTAAAGGCTTGCTGAATGCCAGCGTGCAGGCTTTGCCCAAGGTCTTTGCCGCCCGCCGCGCCGCGCTTAAATAGATTCTGTAAGCCGTTAAGTGCAGGTTTTTAGGATCTGCGTGGCTCGAAGGGACGTAGGGTGGGCTTCAGCCCACCCTACGTTAGTGCGCGGTTCGGTCCGTCGGCAATCAATGATGCGGATGAAACTGCGCAGCCAGTTCGCGCAGCGCCACTTCGGCGTCCAGCACCTTGTGCAAGGCTTCTTCGGCCTTGTCGCGCGTCAGGCCTAAACGGCTGAACAAATCCTCCGAAATTTCTGCCTGTGGCCCTGAGCCGATGCCCTGGCTGCGCAGCAGGCTGACAGCCAGGCAGACCAAGTTGGCATAGGGTGCATGCTGGCCTTGATAGTGCGGGTCATGCTGAAAACGCAGAGCGGTGGACAGCTCTTCAGGCATTTCCCAAAAGCGCATCAACCAGGCACCAATCTGCTCGCGGGTGATGCCCAGCAGGTGTTGCTCGATATGGCTGTGGGACAGGTGCGGATTGACCTCCATATGCCGGCAGATCAGCGAAAAGTGCGGCGGGAACACGTGGGCCAGCACCAGATAGCCGAAGTTATGCAGTAGCCCGGCCAGGTAGGTCAGACCGGCTTCCGGGCGTTGCCCGCGGGGCATGGCACGGGTCAGACCTTCGATTACCGCGGCGGTGTAAATCGCCTGTTGCCAGTAAGGGGTGGACTGTTGTGCCTGGTCTTTGGGCAGGCTCAGGGTCTTGCCCAGTGCCAGGCCCAGCGCTAGGTTGATCACCAGGTCAAAGCCCAGCACGCGCACAATTGCATCTTCCACCGAGCGAATTTTGCCCGGCGCCGCGTAGTAAGGCGAGGCGGCCCAGCTGACCACTTGCGCGGCCAGTGCCGGGTCGGTTTCGACCACACCGGTGATGTCATCGACGGTGGCGTCCGGGTCAACCCGCAGCTTGATGATGCGTTGCGCGGTTTCCGGCAGCGGCGGGATTTCGATGGTTTCTTCCAGGCGCTGCTGAATGCGCCGGGCGGTGAAGGCTTGTACCGCTTTGCTGATTTCCGCGCGGTCATCGTCGGGGCGATCAAGGTTCGGTTGAATCTGGCTGAGCAACTCACCAAAGCGCGCGGTGCTTGCTTTACTCAGCAACCCTTTGAAGGCCTCGCAGGGAATTGCCAGCAGCACGCCGGGCTGGCCGGATTCGATCAGCAGGGTCGGCTCTTGCAGCAAACGTTCATCATACAGGCAGGGCGAGCTGGTCAGCGCTGGCAGGCCAGGTAGTTGCACCAGCTTATGTTTACCGAGCATGCGCTCCAGGCGCTCGGGCTTGACCGCGACCAGTTTGCGCCCGGTCAGTTCGGCCAGTCGGCTGAGGTCGAGCAGCTGGCTCTGCGGGTAGAGCACCAGCAGCGCGCCCAGTTCATCCTCCAGCAGTACCGCCTGGACCCGTTGCGCGGGTGGAAAACCCGGTTGATCGAGGCAAGCCTGATAGGGCAACGCGAGTTTTTCCAGCAACTGCACGATGATGGCGGGCGGCTGCAGGTTATCGGTTGCAACGATGGCGGCGACTTGGGTCATATTGTGGTCCTGCTAAAGGGGCTGCTCAGACGTGCTGAAAACTACCGCGCACAAGTTATACGGCCTGTTCTGCTTGCAGTATAACCAGCGGCGACGCGCTTGATGCTTTGATTGTCCGTCAGACTTGCCCGTATTGCTGACCATGCCGCAACCAGCGCTCCAACAGTGGGCTGACGTGTTGCGGCCAGTCGGCCAGCAGTTGTTGCGCGGCGTCGCGCACCGCTGGTAGCAGGTCGGCATCGCGCAGCAGGTCGGCAATTTTAAACTGCAGCAGACCGGTCTGGCGGGTGCCGAGCATCTCGCCGGGGCCGCGCAGTTCCAGGTCTTTCTCGGCGATGATAAAACCGTCGTTGGTTTCGCGCATGATGCCCAAGCGCTGGCGGCCCAGTTGCGACAGCGGCGGGTGATAGAGCAGCACACAATGACTGGCGGCGCTGCCCCGGCCAACCCGGCCGCGTAACTGGTGCAGTTGCGAGAGGCCGAGGCGTTCGGGATTTTCGATAATCATCAGGCTGGCATTCGGCACGTCGACGCCCACTTCGATCACAGTAGTTGCCACTAATAGCTGCAGTTGGCCTTGCTTGAATTGCGCCATAACGGCGGCCTTCTCGGGAGCCTTCATCCGCCCGTGAATCAGCCCGACATGCAGGCCGCCGAGGGCCGCCGATAAATCTTCGTAAGCCGACTCCGCTGCCTGGCAGGTTAGCTCTTCCGACTCCTCGATCAGGGTGCAGACCCAATAGGCCTGACGGCCCTCGTGGCAGGCGGAACGCACCCGCTCAATCACTTCCATGCGCCGGCTATCGGCCACTAGCAGAGTATTCACCGGTGTGCGTCCCGGCGGCAGCTCGTCGAGAATCGAGGTGTCCAGATCGGCGTAAGCGCTCATCGCCAGGGTCCGCGGGATTGGCGTGGCAGTCATGATCAGCTGATGCGGGCAGAGGCGGCCGTCCACGCCTTTTTTACGCAGGGCCAGGCGTTGTTGCACGCCGAAGCGGTGCTGTTCGTCGATGATCACCAGCGCCAACTTGGCAAACTGCACTTCATCTTGAAACAGCGCGTGGGTGCCCACCACCATCGGTGTGCCCCCGGCTATTTG
>JAURXE010000683.1 GCA_030654635.1 Pseudomonas sp. | reverse complement strand
TGTTCGGGCCGACGTTACGGCTGTATTCACCCTTGAGAATTTCCGGGGCCGCGCAGGCGAATTCGACGTTTTCGATGCCGCGCTTGAGTTCACCGGCGGCGTCTTCGAGGGTCTTGCCGTGCTCTTCGCTGATCAGCTTGGCGATCCGCGACTCGTTGGCTTCCAGCAATTGCTTGAAGCGAAACATCACCTGGGCACGACGCGCCGGCGGGGTTTTGCGCCAGGCCGGATAAGCGGCCTGGGCGGCGTCGATGGCCTGCTGCACGGTGGCACGGCTGGCCAGGGCGACTTGATGAATAACCTGGCCGGTGGACGGGTTGTACACGTCAGCGGTACGGCCGTTGTCGTTAACGAACTCGCCGTTGATCAGGTGCTTGATGGGGGTCATGGCTATGTCTCTCAAATGAAATTCGGTTCTGTCTGTAGGGTGGACAACGCTGTGCTTGTCCACCGCTACCGGAATCTTGCTGGTGGAAAACGCTGCGCGGTTTTCCACCCTACAAATCTGCTGATTTAATCGAGGTTGTTCAGTACATCGCCGACGGCGTTGAACAGGCTGTCCAGCTCTTCGGGTTTGGTGTTGAAGGTTGGCCCGAACTGCAGGGTGTCGCCACCGAAGCGTACGTAGAAACCGGCGTTCCACAGTTTGATCCCGGCCTCGAATGGGCGGATCACCGCATCGCCGTCACGGGGGGCGATCTGGATAGCGCCGGTCAGCCCGCAGTTGCGGATATCAATCACGTTCTTCGTGCCTTTGAGGCCGTGAATCGCCTCTTCCAGCACCGGCGCCAGGTTGGCCGATTGCTCGATCAGGTTGTCGCGCTTGAGCAGCTCCAGGGTTGCCAGGCCGGCAGCGCAGGACACCGGGTGACCGGAGTAGGTGTAGCCGTGGCCGAACTCGACCATGTGCTCCGGAATCGCCTGATTCATAAAGGTCTGATAGATCTCACTCGATGCGATCACCGCGCCCAGTGGAATCGCACCGTTAGTGATCTGCTTGGCGGTGTTCATGATGTCTGGGGTGACGCCGAAGTATTCGGCGCCGGTCCATTTGCCCATGCGACCGAAGGCGGTGATCACTTCGTCAAAAATTAGCAGTATGTTGTGCTGGGTGCAGATCTCGCGCAGCCGTTGCAGGTAGCCCACTGGCGGCACTATCACCCCGGCAGAACCAGACATCGGCTCGACTATCACCGCGGCGATGTTCGACGCGTCGTGCAGCTCGATCAGTTTCAGCAGTTCATTGGCCAGCTCGACACCGCCGGTAGCGGCCATGCCTTTGGTGTAGGGCAAATGCGCTTGCAGGGTGTGCGGCAGGTGGTCGGCGTCCATCATCTGGCCGAACATTTTGCGGTTGCCACCGATGCCACCGAGGCTGGTGCCGGCGATGTTCACACCGTGATAGCCACGGGCACGGCCGATGAATTTGGTCTTGCTCGGCTGTCCTTTCAGGCGCCAGTAGGCCTTGGCCATTTTCACCGAGGTGTCGGCGCACTCGGAACCCGAGCCGGTGTAGAACACGTGGTCGAGGCCAGCAGGGGTCAGCTCGATGATTTTCTCGGCCAGCTGATAGGACAGCGGATGACCGTACTGAAAGCTCGGCGCGTAATCGAGGGTGCCCAGCTGCTTGGCCACGGCCTCTTGAATCTCTTTGCGCGAGTGCCCGGCGCCGCATGTCCACAGGCCCGACAGACTGTCGAAGATGCGCCGGCCTTTGTCGTCGGTGAAGTGGTTGCCGTCGGCCGCCACGATGATCCGTGGGTCGCGCTTGAAGTTGCGGTTGGCGGAAAACGGCGCCCAATGTGCGTCCAGCTTCAGCTGGCTGGCCATTGGCGAAGGGGTGTTCTGCGGCATATTCATTGGCTATCTCGCAAAGTAAGGGCGGGGCTGTTGCACAAGCACCGGCGCCGAATGTCTTGCAGCTAAATTGCCACAGGCATAAAGTCAGTAAAATTCAACTCTTACGATCATTAGATAGACAAAGACTAAACAATGAGCACTCGTCGCCCCGCCCCGCTGGCCCAGGTCAGCGACTTTGATATCCGCCTATTACGCATCTTTCGCAGCGTGGTCGAGTGCGGCGGTTTCTCCGCCGCCGAGAGTGCCCTGGGCATTGGCCGCTCGGCGATCAGCCAGCAAATGAGCGATCTCGAACAACGCCTCGGGCTGCGCCTGTGCCAGCGAGGTCGCGCCGGTTTTGCCCTGACCGAAGAGGGCCGCGAGGTCTATCAGTCGTCCCAGCAATTGCTCACCGCGCTGGAGAGCTTTCGCACCGAGGTCAACGGCCTGCACCAGCATTTGCGCGGCGAGCTGAATATCGGCCTGACCGATAATCTGGTCACCCTGCCGCATATGCGCATCACCCATGCCTTGGCGCAGCTGAAAGAGCGCGGCCCGG
>JAURXE010000679.1 GCA_030654635.1 Pseudomonas sp. | reverse complement strand
CCAGCGCGCAGAGCGGTTGGTAGCCGCTGCCGATGGGTAAAAATTCATGAAAGCGATCCCAGCTCAGCTGGCGTATGTGAATACGAAACTTGCCGCCACGGTCGCGCACGGTTTCGCCCAGTACCAGGTCTTCGCCGAGGCGGCTGTTGGCGCGACCGAGACGATTGCGTTGTTCGGCGAGAATGTTCACCTGGCGTTCCAGGCACTGCTCGATAAACAGCTCGGCGTGTTTGAAGTAATAACGCAGCACCGACTCGATCAATGCCGCCGAGTGGGCGCGCAGGCTGAGCAGGCCTAAATAGGGCAAGAGACGCTTCCAGTTCAGCTCGCTGGCGCTGCGGATCTGCTCGCTGCCCAGACCGATAAGGGCGAACAGCTGCTGGGAAAAAGGGTCCAGGGCGCCACTTTGAAAGCGCGAGTAATAGCGGTACTTTTGCCAGATTGGCAGCAGCAGGCGCTGCAGGCGATTGTTAAACAGGTCGAGAAAATCCCGGGTCGGGTTGCCATCTTCGCTATCGCCCAGGGCTTGCTCGTCATAAAAGGCCGGCAGGGGTGAGCCGCCGCCGAACAAACTGAGCAGATTGATTCGCAGGCGCGCACGCAGCTCGCCATGCTCTTCGAAGAACTGCACGCGATCAATATCGCTGCCGGGGAAACCCAAGCTCGGGTTGGCCTGCAGCTCCAGGCGCGCGTACAGTTCTTCCTCATCCAGATGCGGATGGGCGGCGCGTAAACGCTCCAGCACCAGCTGCACAGCCTGGAACAGGCTGTATTCGCGAATGCCCTGGGTCAGCCTATTTAAAGCAGGGGTTGTTGTCCCATGCGCGGCGTCCATTGGTACACCTCTCCTTGTGTACTTTGTACGCGCAGCTCGTGGTACGAGTTCAAGCTGGCATACAGGGCGAAAAATTCATTGAGTACCGAGGCGAACAGAAACAGATCTCCTTCGCCGACGTAGCCCTCGGGGTTGATCGTCAGTTGCGTGCGCACCCCGCGCACCGGCAAACCACGGTGCAAACGATCGACATGCTGGTGACTGATGCTTTTCAGACCATTGAGCAGGCGGCGACTGACTTTCTCGGCGTGCTGGTCGTAGTAGCGCGGCAGGTCGTAGGTCTCCAGAATCACCTTGAGGGCCTCGACGTTGGCCAGCGACAAGTAGTTCAGCGACATATTGCTGATCAGCTTCCACAGAAAGTCGCGGTGCAGCGGCGGCGCATAGCTGGGCGTCACCGCGCTGATATTGCGGAAGGTTAGAAACTCCGGGGTGTCTTCGCAGGGCATACAAATATCACCCAGGTGCAACTTGCGCGGTAAATCCTGATTGGTGCAGGTCAGCTCGATCGACAGCGTCTCGTGCTGCTCAAGGTTGCGCAGGCCAAAGCTCAGGTAAGTCTCCAGACCATCGCCTAGTAGCGAGGGCTGTTGGCGCACGCTGTAGTGCGGGCGGGCGAGGGGCACGTCAAAGCTGCGGTCAT
>JAURXE010000675.1 GCA_030654635.1 Pseudomonas sp. | reverse complement strand
CGCTGATTTCCAGGCCCTGGCTACGGGCCAATAAACGCTCGGCCAGACCGCGACCGAACCAGCGCCGACTCCAGCGCTGACGGCTGCGGCCGACCAGAATCAGGCTGGCACGGCGCTCGCGGGCATGCTCGATCAGGGTCTGCGCGACTTCGCCGGCGCGCAAACTGACCACCTCGCCACCGAGGCGCTCGGCCAGTTGTTGCGCGGCCTGCAAACAGGCCAGGCGGCGTTCATCGCGCTCGCCGCCGGTGTCCACATGCACCACCGACCAGGGTAAATGCCGGCGCTCGGCCACCCGACTGGCATGCCGCACCAGCCGCTCGGCTTGCTCGCAGGCATCGATGCCAACCAACAAACGCCCGCGCAGGGTCGGCGCTGGTTGGCCTTGCAGGCGATAGCGCCGGTTAAGATCCGCATCCACCCGCGCCGCCGCCGTTTGCATGGCCAGCTCGCGCAAGGCGGTGAGGTTGGTCTGGGAAAAAAACGCATCAATCGCCGCCCGCGCCTGATCCGGTACATAGACCTTGCCGTCGCGCAGCCGCTCCAGCAGCTCGCGCGGCGGCAAGTCGATCAGCAGGATTTCATCGGCTTCTTGCAGCACCCAGTCCGGCACCGTCTCGCGCACCTGCACGCCGGTGATATCGCGGACCTGATCGTTGAGGCTTTCCAGGTGCTGGACGTTGACGGTGGTGTAGATGTCGATGCCGGCTTCCAGCAGTTCGCGCACGTCCTGCCAGCGTTTGCTGTGGCGGCTACCGGGCACATTGCTGTGGGCCAGTTCATCGACCAATAACAGCTTGGGTGGCTTGGCCAGAATGCCGTCTAGGTCCATCTCGGTCAGGGCCACATCGCGGTACTTAAGATTGCGCTGCGGTTGCTGCGGCACGCCGACCAGCAAGGCTTCGGTCTCGGCCCGACCATGGGTTTCCACCACACCGGCGCGCAGGTCGACACCCTGGGCCAGCTGCGTCTGGGCGGCTTGCAGCATGGCAAAGGTCTTGCCGACGCCGGGTGCTGCGCCGAGAAAAACTTTCAGTCGGCCCCGCCCATCACGGGGCATCTCGGCCAACAGGGCATCGGCGCGTACGGCATCACTCATGGGGCTTACTCAGGGGCAACAAGGGTACGATTGTCGGCCAGGGCCAAGTTAAGAGCCAGCACATTGACCACTGCCGGACCCACCATGGGTTTCTCGGTGTGTTGCACCAGCAGTCGCTCCAGCGACTCCACGGGCAGGCCACGGGCGGCGGCGATGCGGGCAATTTGATAACGCGCGGCCGCCGGTGGCAGATGCGGATCGAGGCCGCTGCCGGAGGTGGTCAACAGCGCCATCGGCACCGCACCCTGGCCGGCAACGCTGAGTTGTGCGGCATCGGTGGCGACACGTTCGGCCAATGCCGGGTTACTCGGCGCCAGGTTGCTGGCACCGCTGGCGACTGTGGCGAAGCCCGCCGCCGAGGGCCGCGACTGGAACCACTCGGCGCCGCTGAATTGTTGTGCCAGCAGCGCACTGCCGCGCACCTCACCCTTGGCATCCATCACCAGGCTGCCGTTGGCTTGCGCCGGGAACGCCAGCTGGGCGATGCCGGTGACCGTCAGCGGATACACCACCCCGGTAACCAGCGTCAGCAGGGCCAACAGACTCACGGCGGGACGAAGTTGTTTAAGCATGATCATTCTCCAAATTTCATCGTTGGGTGGACCAGCCTTGGCTGGCCCACCGTTACGCAACAGCAATCGGCTTGGATCGGCTTGGTGGAAAACCCTTCACGGTTTTCCACCCGACGGTGATTACACCAAGCCAATCGCCACCAGCAGCAGGTCGATCAATTTGATCCCGATAAAGGGCGCGATGATGCCGCCCAGGCCGTAGATCAGCAGGTTGCGGCGCAGCAGGCTGGCGGCATCCAACGCCTGTACCCGTACCCCGCGCAAGGCCAGCGGAATCAGCGCGACGATGATCAGCGCGTTAAACACAATCGCCGAGAGAATCGCGCTCTGCGGGCTGTGCAGGCGCATCAGATTGAGCACGCCAAGCTGCGGATAAATGCCAGCAAACAGCGCCGGCAGGATGGCGAAGTACTTGGCGATATCGTTGGCCACCGAGAAGGTGGTCAGCGCGCCACGGGTCACCAGCAATTCCTTGCCGACCTGCACCACGTCCAGCAGCTTGGTTGGGTCGCTGTCCAGGTCCACCAGGTTGGCGGCCTCTCGGGCGGCCTGAGTGCCATCGTTCATCGCCATGCCGACATCGGCCTGGGCCAGCGCCGGTGCGTCGTTGGCACCGTCACCGCACATGGCAACCATCTTGCCTTCGGCCTGTTCGGTGCGGATGCGCTGCAGTTTGCGCTCCGGCGTGGCTTCGGCAATAAAGTCATCGACACCCGCTTCGGCGGCAATCGCGGCGGCGGTCAACGGGTTGTCGCCGGTCACCATAACGGTACGAATGCCCATCGCCCGCAGCTCGGCGAAACGCTCACGAATACCGGGTTTAACCACGTCTTTCAGGTGGATGGCACCGAGCAACTGGCCATCGCCGGCCACCAATAATGGTGTGCCGCCGCTCTGGGCGATTTTCTCGATGTCACGGGCCAGTGCTGGCGGTACTTCGCTGCGGTTCAGGTTGAGGTAATTGAGCACCGAGTCGACGGCACCTTTGCGGTAGATGTGACCATCCCAGTCGGCCCCGGATAAACGGGTTTCGGCCGTGAAAGGAATCACCTTGATCGCATCACGCGCCGGCTCCTGCATCGGATGCAGGCCGCGCAGGTACTCGACAATCGACTTGCCCTCGGCCGTGTCATCGGCCAACGAGGCCAACAAAGCGGCTTGCGCCAGGTCGGTGGTGGATACGCCCGGCGCCTTGATCATGGCGCTGCAACGACGGTTACCGAAGGTGATGGTGCCGGTTTTATCCAGCAGCAACACATGCACGTCACCGGCCGCTTCGACTGCACGGCCAGACTTGGCGATCACGTTCAAACGCACCAGGCGGTCCATGCCGGCGATGCCGATGGCCGACAACAGGCCACCGATGGTGGTCGGAATCAGCGTGACCAGCAGCGCCACCAGGTACACCAGCGGCAAGTCGCCACCGGCGTAACGGGCAAAGGGTTGCAGGGTGGCGACCACCAGCAAGAAGATCAGCGTCAGGCCGATCAGCAGGATATCCAGCGCCACCTCATTGGGGGTTTTCTGCCGCTTGGCGCCTTCCACCAGGGCGATCATCCGGTCTAGAGTCGACTCGCCGGGGTTGGCGGTGATCTGCACCAGCAACCAGTCCGAGACCACCCCGGTGTTGCCGGTCACGGCCGAGCGGTCGCCACCGGATTCACGAATCACCGGCGCCGATTCACCGGTAATCGCCGCTTCGTTGACCGCGGCTATGCCTTCGATCACCTCACCGTCGCCGGGAATCTGCTCGCCACACTCAACCCGCACTACGTCGCCACGGCGCAGGCTGCTGGCCGCCACAGTCTGGTATTTACCCGGACTGATTAGCTTGCGTGCGCTCAGGCCCTGGCTGCCAGCCTTGAGGCTGTCGGCGCGGGCCTTGCCACGGCCCTCGGCCAGGGCTTCGGCGAAGTTGGCAAACAGCACGGTGAACCACAGCCAGAGGGCGATCTGCACCGCCAGGCCAGTGGATACCTGTGGGTTGGGAACAAAGCACAACAGCGTGGTGACCACGGCCGTTAGCTCGACCACCAGCATCACCGGCGAGCGCACCAGTTGGCGCGGGTCGAGCTTGACGAAGGCCTGTTTCAGCGCCGGCTTCCAGAGTGCCGCCAGGCTGGTTTTGGCCGGTTGTTTGCCATGTTGCTTGGCGCTGTTCGGCGCCGGGCTTTTCAGTTGCGTCTGCGCATTCATGTGCATGTCCTTATTGAGCCAACAAGCCAAGGTGTTCGGCGACCGGGCCCAGAGCCAGTGCCGGCAGGAAGGTCAAGCCGCCGATCAGCAAAATGGTCAGGGTCAGCAAGGTGACGAACAGCGGGCCATGGGTTGGGAAGCTGTTGCTGCCAATCGGCGCGCGTTTCTTCGCCGCCAGGCTGCCGGCAATTGCCAGAATCGGCAGGATGTAACCGAAGCGGCCAATCAGCATCGCCAGGCCAATCATCAGGTTGTGGTACGGCGTGTTGGCACCGAAACCACCGAAGGCCGAACCGTTGTTCGCCGCGCCCGAGGTGTAGTTGTAGAGAATCTGGCTAAAACCGTGGGCGCCAGGGTTACTCACCGAGGCCGCCGCCACCGGCAAGCTGGCCGCCAGTGCGCCCAGCACCAAGACACCGACCGGCATCACCAGCAAGGTGGCCACCAGCAGCCGGACTTCACGGGCTTCGAGCTTTTTGCCGAGGTATTCCGGGGTGCGGCCAATCATCAGGCCGGCCAGGAACACCGCAATCAGCACGAACAACAACATGCCGTAGAGCCCTGCACCGACGCCGCCGAAGATCACCTCGCCAAGCATCATGTTGAACATCGGCACCATGCCGCCCAGCGGGCTGAAGCTGTCGTGCATGGCATTCACCGAACCGTTGGAGGCGGCCGTGGTGGTCACCGCCCAGAGGCTCGATGCAACTGTGCCGAAGCGGCTTTCCTTACCTTCCAGCGAACCGACTTGCTCAATCGAGGCGGCGCTCAGGGCCGGATTGGGCTGCAGTTCGGAATACGTGGTCACACCCAGGCCGAGCACAAACAGAATCAACATGCTGGCCAGCAGCGCGCGGCTTTGGCGCAGGTCCTTGACGTAGTGACCGAAGCTGAACACCAAAGCGGCCGGAATCAGCAGGATCGCCACCAGTTCCAGCAGGTTGCTCAGCGCCGTGGGGTTTTCGAACGGGTGCGCCGAGTTGACGCCAAAGAAGCCGCCGCCGTTGGTGCCCAGTTGCTTGATCGCGATCTGGCTGGCGGCCGGGCCCATCGGCAGGCTTTGCGGGTCGCCTTGCAGGGTCAGCGCATCGACGTAGTGGGCAAAGTTTTGCGGTACGCCCTGCCACACCAGTAACA
>JAURXE010000674.1 GCA_030654635.1 Pseudomonas sp. | reverse complement strand
TCAGCGGCACCCGCCAACCGCCGGCACCTTCGACCAGAGTGAAGTCCGCCTGCCGGTCCAATACCGCCTGCACTGCACTGGCTAGTGTCGCTACATCCAAGTCCACACCCGCCTCGCTGGCCGCCAGATGCGGGGCAATCGCCGGGGCAAAGGCAAAGGGATTAACCTCGGCGTAACGCAGTGGCTCTGAACATTCAACCAACAAGGTCAGCGCATCGCTGTTGCGCAGGCCGTCGACGGTCATCTCGCAACCAGCTGCTACAGGCTTAACGGCGGCGGTGCTCATGCCGGCCAAGCGCGCGGCGCGCAATAGTCCGGCGGCGACCGTGGTTTTACCCACATCGGTATCGGTACCGGCAATAAAGAAAGCCACAGGCATTTCAGTGTTCCTTTTGCAATACGGCATACGCCACCCGGAAGAAGATGGCAGGCATTTCAGAAATCCTTTTCAGGACTCCTTTTGCAGCACGGCATACACCACCTGATAGGTGGCGGGCAGCCCCTGCGGTTGACGAAATCCTTCATAGGCGGCCAACAAGCCGCGCAGGCGCGCAGGCCCGGTCAGCCCGCCTGGACGACCGGGATTGAGATTGTGCGCACCCAGAGCTTTTAACTCATCGGTCAGATCGCGCACCTCGGCGTAGTGCAACACCTGGGGCTGAGTGTGCAGGCTCAGCACCCGCAAGCCGCTGGCGGTGCAGAGCCGTTGGTAGTCGGCAAAGTGCCGAAACTGATTCACATGGCTCAAGCCATCCACGGCCTGCCAACTGGCGCGCAACTCATGCAGAGTGCCGACGCACAGGCTGCTAAACGCCAACACGCCACCCGGTTGCAGTACCCGCTGCGCCTCGGCCAACACCTGGGCAAAGTCGCCACACCACTGCAGCGCCAGGCTGGAAAAAATCAAATCGCGGCTGCCGCTGCACAGCGGCAAGCACTCGGCATCGCCGGCAATAAAGTGCGCGGCGCCGGCCAAGGGCTGGGCGTGCTTGAGCATGCCCTCGGCGATATCGACTGCCGCGCCAGCGCCCGTGCCAAAGCGTTGCGCCAGCGCGCGACTGAAATAACCAGTGCCGCAACCCAGATCCAGCCAGGCACTGGCCGCCAGATCAGCCGGCAAACGCTTTAATAACTCATGACCAATGTCGCGCTGCAGCCCGGCCACGCCATCATAGGTGTCGGCGGCGCGGGAAAACGAGGCGGCCACCTGACGCTTATCTGGCAAGCCCGGCAGCCCATGGGCTAAATCAGTCATCCTTGGCCTCGCTCATAAAAGCCGTCAGTGCTGCCGCCACTTCGTGGGGACGCTCCAGCACAAAGGCGTGACTGGCCTGCTCAAGCAGACCGATCTCCACATCCGGCACCAGCGCCAGCAGCGCGCCAGCAACCTCTGTCGGCAACAAAGCATCGGCTGCCGCTAACAGATGCAACTGTGGGCCGCGATAGGCCTGCAACGCCGTCCGGGTATCCATGCGTTCGAGCATCTGCAAACCGGCCAACAGCTCGGCCGCCGAGCTGCGCGGCGCACTGGCCACCAGCAAACGGGCCAGACCACGTGGATCGGCGCAGCCCTGGGCGCAGAGCAGGCTAAAGCGTTTCAGACAGGTCTCGGCACTCTGCTCGCAACCCGCCAAAAACGCCGCGAAGACCGTTTCAGTCATGGCCTGCGGCCAATCGCTTCGGGCGACAAAACAAGCGTTGCTGGCCAGGGTAATCAAGCCACAGCAACGCTCGCCACGCCGCGCCGCCAGTTCAGTGGCGAGCATGCCACCCAGCGACCAACCACCGAGCCAGCTGTCTTCCGGGAGATTGGCATCCAGCTCGTCCAACCACTCATTCAGATCGGCCGAGCCAAGCTGCGGCAGTGGTTCGATTTGCACCCACAGGTTCGGCTGCAAGCCCTGCAGCGCCGCAGCCAAAGGCTCCAGCGGCGCGCAACCCAAGCCCCAGCCGGGCAATAAAATCAACCGATTACGCATCCACAGACTCCGTCGGTTCGACCGCCGCCAAACGCGGCCAGCAGTCGGCCAAGGCCTCTAGTAATTGCTCCAGCTGCGCCTCGCTATGGGCGGCACTAAGGGTCACCCGCAGCCGCGCACTGCCGGCCGGCACAGTCGGCGGGCGAATGGCGGTGACCAACAAACCGCGCTCGCGCAGCATGGCCGACAGTTGCAGGGCGCGGGCGCTGTCGCCAATCAAGATCGGCTGAATCGGCGTAAAGCTGTCCATTAGCGTCAGGCCAATCTCGGCCGCGCCCTGGCGAAAGCGCGCAATCAACTTATGCAGATGCGCACGTCGCCAGTGCTCCGTGCGCAGTAGTTCGAGGCTTTTTAGCGTCGCGCAGGCCACGGCTGGAGGTTGACTGGTAGTGTAGATATAGGGGCGGGCGAACTGAATCAGGGTTTCGATCAGCTCCTCACTGCCGGCGACAAAAGCCCCAGCGGTGCCGAAGCCCTTACCCAGAGTGCCGACCAACACCTGTACATCCTCCACGCCCAAACCGAAATGCTCGACTATGCCGCCGCCCTTGGCGCCCAGCGGGCCGAAACCGTGGGCATCATCCACCAGCAGCCAGGCGTCCTTTTTCTTCGCCTCGGCACAGAGTGCCGGCAAGTCGGCCAAATCGCCGTCCATGCTGAACACCCCGTCGGTCACCACCAGGCAATTGCCGCTGGCCTTGTCCAGCCGACTGGCGAGGCTCGCCGCATCGTTGTGCAAATAACGGGAGAACCGCGCGCCGCTGAGCAAGCCGGCATCCAGCAGGGAAGCGTGATTGACCCGGTCTTCCAGCACCGTATCGCCACGCCCGACCAGCGCCGTAACAGCGGCCAGGTTGGCCATATAGCCGGTGGAAAACAGCAAGGCGCGCGGGCGGCCGGTGAACTCGGCCAGCGCCTCTTCCAGCTCATGGTGCGGGCTGCTGTGGCCGATCACCAGATGGGAGGCGCCACCGCCCACGCCCCACTTGGCCGCGCCTTGCTGCATGGCGGCAATCACCTCGGGATGATTGGCTAGGCCCAAATAATCATTCGAGCAAAAGGCCAACAGCGGCTGACCATCAACCAGCACCAGCGGCGCCTGCGGGCTTTGCAGCTGGGGGCGCTGGCGGTACAGATGAGCGGTGCGACGCTCGTTGAGGCGAGTGGCAAGATCAAAGCTCATGGGCATTCCTGGTGGAAAACGCTGGCGCGGTTTTCCACCCTACGTAGGGTGGATGGCGCTTTATCCATCCACCA
Organism: Pseudomonas sp.; assembly: GCA_030654635.1. Classification (GTDB taxonomy): domain Bacteria; phylum Pseudomonadota; class Gammaproteobacteria; order Pseudomonadales; family Pseudomonadaceae; genus Aquipseudomonas. The sequence goes on along the minus strand of JAURXE010000674.1, from coordinate 421 downwards.
AGCTGATGATCAAACGGCGGCGTTATAGAACTGCTGCGAACCGCGCTGCTCCACCAAAGCCTGCTCGATAGCGGCTTGGTGCACTTCGTCGGCGTACTCTTCACGGGCTTCCGGCTTGATGCCGAGGAGGGCGAACAGCTGCATATCCTTGTCGGCCTGTGGGTTGGCGGTGGTCAGCAGTTTGTCACCGTAGAAAATCGAGTTAGCCCCAGCCATAAACGCCAGCGCCTGCATCTGCTCGTTCATCGCCTCGCGGCCGGCCGACAGCCGTACATGGGACTGCGGCATAAGGATGCGCGCCACGGCCAGCATGCGGATAAAGTCGAACGGATCGACCTCCTCGGCATTTTCCAGCGGCGTGCCGGCAACCTTGACCAGCATGTTGATTGGCACCGACTCTGGATGCTCTGGCAAGTTAGCC
>JAURXE010000665.1 GCA_030654635.1 Pseudomonas sp. | reverse complement strand
TTGAGCTGCTGATAGCCCTCGGCCGTGGTGCCGAAATCGGTGCGCAGGTCGTAGGTGCTGCGAAACAACCAATCGCCCTGGGCTTGCACCAAATGGGTAAAAAACTCTAGGTACTTGGTGTCGTAGCGGCTGTCGACGGCGGCGGCCGGGCACAGTGGGCGGGCGCCGTTGATTTGGTACTGGGGCGCTGAGGGCAGCGTAGCGGCCTGCACGCCGCAGCTGACACCGCTTAACAGGGCGGCAGTCAGTGCGCTGTGGCGCATGCCCTGGCGGATGGCTGGGCGCGGTGATTGAATCGTCATGAAAGTGCGGCTCCTCATTGCTGTAGCTCCACCTGGCTTTCCACCGGGTCGATCAGCACGGCTTTTTGCTGGCGCACCAGCAGGTCGAGAATCTCGTCTTGTTTTTCGCCCAGAATGCCGGCGAAGGTGATGCCCGAGGTCTTGCTTGGGGCGAGCATGGCCACCCGGTACAGCTCAACGCTTAACGGCGAGTCGATGGACAGGGGGCCGGAGCCGTTGCCGGCCAGCTTGCCGCCGACCACTATCATCGAGACCTTGGTGTCGCAGGGGTCGAGGTCGAGGTCGCGGTCGGTGTCGCTCAGGTCTTTGATGTGGCCGTAAACCCCGACCAGTTGATTGCCGGCCGCGAGGTTCTCGTACAGGCGAATATTCACGCTGTTGCGCAGGCGAATGCCGTGACGTTGGTTGCCGATCACTTGGTTGCCCCAGAGCAGATTGTTGGAGCTTTCGTACAGGGTGATGCCGTCGGAATGGTTGTTGTAGACCTGGTTGTAAGCCACCAGGTTGTTCACGCTGTTACGGTCGATAACGATGCCAGAGAGCTTGTTGTCGTAGACCCGGTTATTGAAAATCCAGCTGTTATCGACCTCGCGGGAAATAATAATGCCGTGCTTTTTCTTGGTGCCGTGCACCGTGTTGTCGGCAATGATCAGCCGCTGCGACCGGTCGTGGGGGTCGATGCCGTAGACCAGGTTGTCGCGGTAGGTATTGCCCTTGACCACCACATCTTCGGCCTCGTAGCAGTAGAAGCCGTACCACATGTCGACGAATTCGGAGTCGATCAGCCAGGCGCTCGGCGGCTTGCGCTGCATCTGCTTGGCCATGTGCGGGGTGTACTGGGAAATACTCACCCCATAGGATTTGCTGGTGCTGTAGCCAAAGCTGGCCAGTTTGCTGTTGACGATATAGGTCTCGGTGCCGCCCCAGGACAGCAGGAACGGGCGAAACGCATCGGCCTTGCGGAAGGTTGCCGGGCCGTTGGCGGCCTCGCGCCAGGCGGTCACCTTGGTGTCGGTAATAAACAGTTTGCCGTCGTTGACGATAAAACTGCCGCGCTCCTCGGACAGCCGCAGCTCCTGGGTGTGCTTGTCCACATGCAGGGTGGCGCCATGGGCGACCACAATCGGCAAGCGCGCCAGGTACACGCCCGGCGCGGTTTCGCTGAAGTACTGTTTAGGCAGCTGCTTGGCCAGTTGGCGCAGGTTGACGTAGCCGCCCTCGATAAAGATCGCCTGGGGGATGCCGCGTTGCCGATTGACCCATTCGGCCATGCGGTTGTTGCCGCCGATAAACTCCTTCACGGCATCCTGTTGCAGCATGCGCCGCACTTTTACCTGGCCCTGAACCTTGCGGTCGAGTTTGGCGTTGACCGCCTCGGCGGTGTAACCGCGCAGGTCCGGTAGAGTCGGTGCGGAAAGATGCAGTGGTTCGATCGGCGCGCTGGTGACCGTGTAGGTTTTGGCTTGCAGCAGTTCCTTGCTGGCTGTCACCGGTGCTCCGGCCGGCGCCGGCACTGCCGCCGGCAGCGCTTGGGCGCTGAGCCCAGTGGCCTGGGCCGCCAACCACAAGGCGCCAGTCAGCAACAGTGCCAGCTTGCGGCCCGCTGTTGCAGGCGGATGGCTAGGTAGGTCTGGCATGTCAGTCATTCTCCATAGACCGGGGTGCGCGGCGCATCAAAAGCGCCAGATCACATCGACGAAGGCTTGGTGCATATAGCTGTCGACGTTTTTGCCGTAGGCATCGCCGGGCTTGAATACACCGCCGCGAAAGCGCACCAGCGCCGCCGGTTCGTCAATCGCCTGGCTCATCGAGGCCGGCAACAGGCCTTGCTGGAAGTACTTGGTGAGGACCAGATCGACTTCCTGGCCGATGTCTTTCTCGCCATCGACTAAGGCTGCGTTGATGCCGCTGCTGCCAATCGGTTGCTGGTCATCGACCCGCGAGAAGTTCTGGTAAATCAAGCTGGCGTCATATTCGTCACGCAGCTGCCAGGAGCCGAACAGGGTGGCGGCCTGGAGGTTGCTCAACTCACCACGGAAGGCTTCACCGAAACGCTGCACCCGCGAGCGAGTACCGGTGTAGTTGGAGCGGTTGCTTTCCAGACCGGTCTGCTGGAAGTTGGCGCCGCCGTCCGAGCCGCCGCCACTGCCGCGGGCGAAGGCACCACCAACTTTCCACTGTTCATCGAGGTTCCAGCGCAGGCCCAGGTCGGTGCCCCAGGCATTTACGTCGCTGCTTTGCGAGCCGTTGGCGTAGCTCTGTTCATTAACATTGCGGGTCAGCAGGCGATCGCGCTCACCGCTCAGCCAGGTGGCGCTGGCCCAATAGTTGAGCGGGTTTTGGTTGCGCGGGTTGTAGGCATCGCTGTTGACCTGCAGGCCCAACCAGGTGAGGTCGCCGGTGTAGGTTTTATCCAGCGGGGTGACCTCTTCACCAGGGTTGAGCAATTTGCCATCGTCGCGGCTGTGGTGGGCATTCAAACCAACCCAGTGACCGGGGGTCCATTGGGTGGTGATGTCGCCGAACAGGTGCTGGCGATCTTTGTCTTGCGGGGCCAGTTCGTCGAGGTCGGTGCGGTAATCGCTGAAGCGCTCGGCCGCGCCGAGGTTGGCGCGCAGCAGGCTGGTGTCGAAGGTCCAGTTCAGGGCTTCGATATTGGTGTCGCGCCACATGCCATCGTCGTTGTGCAGGCGCTGGCGCCCGAGGCGCAACTCCTCGCCGGGGTAGGCGGTTAAGCCGGAGTAGCCGACCCAGAATTCACGCATGGCCAGGTAGCTTTTCTCCGGCTGGCGGCTGTCACCGTCGTCAGTGTTGGCGGTCTCGGCGTTGGCATCGGTTAGTTGCAGGGTGTCGGTTTCGATGATGTCCGAGGCGGTTACCACCTGGCCCATGGCATAGGCACTCCAGTCGCCACTTTTGCCGTAGGCCCAGGGCCGCACGTCGAGGCCGAGACCCTGCACGTCGCCTCCATCGCGGGTGCCCAGATCGACGTCATCCTGCGACTGGGCGGTGATTTTCACGTCCAGACCAAAGTTTTGCTCGCCGTTGGGCGCAGCCCACACTGGCTGAACCGCTAACAGCGTGGCGCTTAGGCCTAAGCCTGCGTGCATCCAGTAATTGAGTTTCATTGTGCTTCCTGACTAATTGAAGTGGGCATGGCGTGCAGTGGCGCGCTGGCGACCAGGCTCAGGCCGCGCAGTTGCTGCTCGGCCTGCAACAGGCGTTGGGCCTGGGGCAGGGCGGCGGGCGGCAGTTGCTGGGCGATCTGGGCGGCCAGTTCAATGGCTTGCGGCGTACCTTTGAGCACCGCCAGTTGGCTGAAGACATAGGCATTGACCGGGTCGGGCTGAAAACCACGGCCGGCGGAGAACATCTGCGCAAGGGCAAAGTCAGCGCTGCCCTGACCGCCACGGGCGGCGATCAGCAAGTGCTGCAAGGCCTGCTGCGGGTCGACTTGGCCCAGGTAGCCACGGCGGTACAGCTGGCCGAGGTAGTAGTTGGCGTTGGTTTCGCTGGCGGCGGCCTTGAGCAGATGTTGCTCGGCCTTTTGCGGGTCTTGCGGCAGTAACTTGCCTTCGTAATAGAGCTTGCCCAGCAGCAGTTCGGCCCGTGGTTGGGCTGCCTCGCGGCCGTTTTTCAGGTACTTGAGCAGCTGGTCGATGTCGCCCAACACCGGGTAGTCGTACAGCAGTTGCGCCAGGCTGACCCAGGCAGCGGGGTAGCTGGGGGCGATTTGCTCCAGCAACTGTTGCGCAGTCGTTTCGTCGGGTTTGCCCAACTCGGGATCGGCCAGTACCTGGGCGACGTTTTCCAGCCGCTGGGCCGGTACTTCGCCAGCTTGATAGGCGCTCTGCAGCTGTTGCAGCAAGGCCGCTTGTGGCTCGGTTTGGCCGCGCTTTTGGTACACGGTGGCGAGTTCGGCGTAGCAAATATCTTGCGTGCTCAAGGCGGCTTTACAGATGCGCTCGATCTCAGGCAAATGCTGGTCGTAGCTGC
>JAURXE010000656.1 GCA_030654635.1 Pseudomonas sp. | reverse complement strand
ACAGCTACTCGATCGTCGCTGCCGAAGAGTTCGGCACCATCCGCTGCGGCGGCATCCCGATGTCGATCGGCGTGCAGACCGACATGTGCACCCCGGCCCTGGCCCGCTTCGGCTCTGATGAGCTGCGCGCCGAGTTTCTCGCCCCGGCCATTAGCGGTGACATGGTCGGCTGCATTGGCGTATCAGAAGTCGGCGCCGGTTCCGACGTGGCCGGGCTGAAAACCCACGCCAAGAAAGACGGCGACGACTACGTGATCAACGGCAGCAAGATGTGGATCACCAACTCCCCTAGCGCCGACTTCATGTGCCTGCTGGCCAACACCAGCGACGACAAGCCACACGTCAACAAGTCGCTGATCGTCGTGCCGATGAACACCCCCGGCATCAGCGTCAGCCCGCACTTGGACAAGCTCGGCATGCGCAGCTCGGAGACCGCCCAGGTGTTCCTCGACAACGTGCGTGTGCCACAGCGCAACCGCATCGGCCACGAAGGCGCGGGCTTCATGATGCAGATGCTGCAGTTCCAGGAAGAGCGCCTGTTCGGCGCAGCCAACATGATCAAGGGCCTGGAGTATTGCATCGACAGCACCATCGAATACTGCAAGGAGCGTCAGACCTTCGGTCAGCCGCTGATCAACAACCAGGTCATCCACTTCCGCCTGGCCGAACTGCAGACCGAAATCGAGTGCCTGCGCGCCCTGGTCTACCAGGCTACCGAGCAGTACGTGCGCGGCCGCGACGTGACCAACCTGGCCTCGATGGCCAAGCTCAAGGCCGGTCGCCTGGGCCGTGAAGTGTCCGACGCCTGCCTGCAGTACTGGGGCGGCATGGGTTTTATGTGGGACAACCCGGTGTCGCGTGCTTACCGCGACGTGCGCCTGGTCTCGATTGGCGGCGGCGCCGACGAAATCATGCTGGGCATCATCTGCAAACTGATGGGTATTTTGCCGGGCAAGAAAAAATAGCCTGGAGCTATTTTTAACGTCGCGCAGCGACGGCCCGAAGAGTGGCCGCCAGGGATGGCAGGCCATCAAGAAAGGCTGAACAACGCACAACCGTAAGATGGATTGAGCCGTAGGGTGGAAAACTGCGCAGCATTTTCCACCCTACCATCTCGCCGAAGAACCACGGTGGACAAGCTGCGCGTTGTCCACCCTACGCCTGATCAGGAAGTCATGATGGTCACACTACCGAACTGCGAAACCCTGCTTCTGGAACTGGTTGAAGGCGTGCTCTACATCACCCTCAACCGCCCGGACAGCCGCAATGCCATGAGCCTGGCCATGGTCGAAGAGCTGCGCGCGGTACTGGCCGCGGTGCGTCACGACCGTGGCATCCGCGCCTTAGTCCTGCGCGGCGTCGGCGGGCACTTCTGCGCCGGTGGCGATATCAAGGATATGGCCGGTGCGCGCGCCCGCGCTCAAGGTGATGGGGGTGGCGATGCCTACCGCACGCTGAACCGCGCCTTCGGCAGCCTGCTGGAAGAAGCTCAGTACGCGCCGCAAGTGCTGGTCGCGGTGCTGGAAGGTGCGGTGCTCGGCGGTGGTTTCGGCCTGGCCTGCGTGTCAGATATCGCCATCAGCCATCAAGGTGCCAAATTCGGCCTGCCGGAAACCAGCCTGGGAATTTTGCCGGCGCAGATCGCCCCCTTCGTGGTCAAACGCATCGGTCTGACCCAGACCCGCCGTCTGGCTCTGACTGCGGCGCGCTTCGACGGCGCAGAAGCGCTGCGCCTGGGGCTGGTGCACTTCTGCGAGAACGACGACCAGGCCGTGGTCGACCGCCTCGCCCAGTGCCTGCAG
>JAURXE010000614.1 GCA_030654635.1 Pseudomonas sp. | reverse complement strand
AGAGCATCGACTGCAAAAAGCGCTGCACCGGGGTCAGCAGGTTTTGTTCGTCATGAAAGGGCACCCGTTGGCGCCACAGCGCATTGTGTTCATCCAGAATACTCAGTTCGGCCTGCGCGCCATGCAGGCGATAGAACACCTGAATACAGTTGGGACGGCCGAGCGGCAGGATCAGCGCCAGGTCGTCGCCCTCCAAGGCATGGCTGTCCAGGTGCAGGGCGCTGAAGCTCGGTTGCTGCTCGCCGAGGTGCTCAATCAGGGCGGGCAGATCGCTGAGTACGGCATGGCTGACGTGCCCAGGCAGCAGGTCGATGACGTGGTATTGCTGCTGGATTTGCAACAAATAACGGCTCAGTTGTGGCTGGCCCAGGTGGCTGAGGGCGTCGCGAAACAGCTCTTCGACCCGTTGGCCGATGGTCACGGCGCGGTTTTTACAGAAGCAGCGAACTTGCAAATTGGGTTTGGCGCGCCCGGCCGGCAGGCTGTTGAGAAAGTCGCGCAGGCAATCGAGCAAGGCGTTGGGGCCGTCGTAGCGGGTGACCAGCAGTTCGTTCCAGCTGTTGAGGGTGACCTGGTCGAAGGTCAGCACCAGGTTTTCCCGGACCCCGGAGTAACCCAACGCATCGGTACGGCCGCTGGTGAGGTGCACATTGAGTAGGCTGTGTTGTTTTAACGGGTCGATTCCGACATTGATCAGCAGCAGCACAGTGGCGGGTGCGCAGGCTTGCAGCAGGGCCTGTTCGGGCACGCTGGCGAAGGGCAGGGGCAGCACCAGCTGCAGGCTTTCGAGCAGGTTGGATAGCTCAAAGTCATTCAAATCACTGCTGCCGGGCTGCAAGGACAGCCGCGTGCTGCTGTCGATGACGCTGTTGCGATGGCACCAGGCGAGCAGTTCAATCAGCTGGCGGGTGCGTTTTAGCGGGGCAAAATCGCTGGCTTCTTGGCCGCTCAAACTGCCGCTGTACAGCGCCCACTGGGCTTCACCAGTGGCTTCGGCGGCCGTACTGTGCACCAGGGTTAGGGTTTCCTCGGCAAGGTCGGGGGAAATCCCCGGATTGATAAACTCCACCTTGCCGGCCTTGCGCTCGAAGGCAGCATACAGGCGGCGGCCGAGGATGCTCAGGTCGCGACTGTTGAGCAGGCTGCCGGCCTGCTGGCTGCGGGCAAAGTCGGACAAAAAGCGGTAGCTGTAGGTCAGCTCATTGACCAGCGATCGACGCTCCAGGCTTACCTGGCGGACTTTCCATTGCTGGCGATTATCCAGCATCAGCAGCTCGCGCTCGCTCCAACCCCAGTCGGCGGTGAGTCGCTCCAGTAGCAGGCGCTGCCAGCTTTTCTGGCGGTTGCGTGGCGGTTTGCTGAGCTTTTTATTGACCTTCAAATACAGGCAGCGACGGATCAGCTCGAGGCGTTCCAGCTCGCCGCGGCCGGTTAAGTATTCCTCCAGGCGCCGGTAGACCACGGTGTAGGAGTCCAGCTCGTCGAGGTCGAGGCGGTTGGCAAACACCGCCTGTTTAAAGCGCAGGCTCAGGCATTCCACTTGCGGATGCTGGCTGGCGTAGACCTCAGTCAGCAGCAGCTTGAGTACCGACTTGTATGGCGACTCGATGCCCTTGAATAGCTGCCACATGCCAGCGCCGAGAAATTCAGCCGGCGGAATTTGCGCCAAATGGCCGAGGTCGAGCACGTCATCGGCGCGGATAAAACGTTTGCTCAGCAGAGTGCTGGTGTACTCGCTATAGCGTTGCTCTTCATACACCGGCACCAGCCACCAGAGTGGTGTGCGCCCGGCCAGCCAGATGGCGGTGCGGTAAAACTCATCAAGCAATAAATAGTGCTGGGTGGTGCCGCAGTCGTCTGAAGTCAGCTGGGCTTCGCGATCCTCCCGGCTAAAACGCTGTGGATCGACCAAAAAGCAATGCACCTCGGCGCCCTGAGTGGCCGCCCAGCTCTCCAGCAGCGTGCATTTACGCTGCAGCTCATGCAGGGCATGCGCCGGCAGCAGGGGCGCATGACAGACCCACAGATCCATGTCGCTCTGCTCGGCCTGGGCCAGGGTGCCGAGGCTGCCCATCAAAAACAGGCCCTGCAACGGCAGCTGCGGTTTACCGCGATAAGGTTTGTAGACGAACGAGCGAGTCAGCCGCTGGGCCTCGCTGAGCAACTCGTCATCCGGCTCATAGCCGCACAGACCGGCCGGGGTGGCGCTGGAAACATAGCCGGGCAGCAACGGATGATTCACATGAAACAGCAAGGGCAGGAGTTTCAGTACCAACTGCTGACGCGTCGAGAGCGCCTGCATGGCGCGCCCCAGGCGCCCGCTGTTGACCTGCATAAAGCGCCCACGCAATTGCGTCAGCACCTTGCGGTCGATGCCGTCGTCGATATCGGGGCGGATTTCATTGTTGCGGGTCATACCCAAAGCCTAAGCATATTCGCCGGGCAGTGCCAGTGCGGCGCTCTGCCGCGGTGGACAAGCTTCGCGTTGTCCACCCTACAACGCTCATATCGGCCTCTAGGGTGGTAAGCCGCGCAGCGTTTGCCACCTGAGAATATCCAGGCTGGCTAATTGAGCACTACCAGCAGTAAACCGCCGACCACTATGCCGACCCCGACTAATTTTGGCGGGGTCAGGCGTTCGCCGAGGATGGCGATACCCAGGGCTACGGTGATCGGGATGCTGATCTGGCGGAACGCCACCACGTAGCTGACGTCGCTGGCGTAGGCCATGGCCCAGACCACCAGGGCGTAGGTGAGCAGCATCATCACCCCGGTAAACACGCTGCTGCCTAACGGCGGCGGGGCGTGTCGCCATTGTCGGCGTAACGCCGGCAAGCACATCGCCAGACCCAGCCACAGCGCCGCACTGCCGGCCTGCAGCACTACATAGAGGAGTGCCACCCAGGCGTCGTGCAGTTGGCTGCCGGGCAGTTCGCGCATGGCCCGGGTGGCCAGGTCGTCGATCAGCGAATAGCCGGCGGTGGCGCTGGCGGCCAGCAAGGCAAAGCAGGTGGCGGCATTTAGGTAATGGCTCAGGCGCAGATCGGCGAAGCGCTGCATCGGCAGAAAAAAACAGCCGCTGACTATCAGCACGATGCCGAGTATGGCGCCGCCGGTGATGCGTTCGGCGCTGCCCAGCAACAAGCTGCCGAGCAGCAGCAAAATCAACGGTGACGAGCGAATCAATGGGTACAGCGCCGACAGCTCGCCGCGTCGGTAAGCCTCGGCCAGCCCCCAAATATACAGAGCCTGGAATAATCCCGAGAGCAGCAGCCAGGCCCAGATCTGCGGGGTTAGGGCCAGTAGCAGTGGCCAGGTAAAGGGCAGCACCAGCGGCAGGCCGAGCACAAAGCCCCAGAGGCTGGCCAGCCAGAAATAGCCGATGCTCGGCCCGGCCTTCTTGCCCGCCAGGTTCCAGCTGGCGTGGGTGATGGCCGACAGCAGCACCAACAGCAGGGTAAAGCCACTCATGCGCCGCGCCAGGCACTCTGGCGGCGCTTGAGGCCGGCGCCAAGCAGGCCGTGCAGCAACTTGGCGACGGCGCAGGTGGCCATGATGCTGACGGCCATTGCCGCCGCACCGGCGGTTTGCCCGGCGTCATCCAAATTGAGCACGCTGATGGCGGCCAGGTTGCTGTCCGGGCCGTAGAGAAACACCACCGCCGACACCGTGGTCATGGCATTGACGAAGAAGTACAGCGCCACATCCAGCAGCGCCGGCAGGCTCATGGGCAGCGTGACCCGCCAGAGCACCTGCAGCCGCGAGGCGCGCAAGGATTCACCCACCGCCTCGAACTCGCTGTCCAGTTGCTTGAAGGCGGTGACCAGGTTCAGGTGCGGCACCGAGTAGAAGTGCACCAGGGTGCAGAGCACCAGAATGCTCATGCCGCCATACAGGCCATTGAGCGGATTGTCCGGATGGTTGAAGAAGAAGATATAGCCCAGTCCCAGGGTCATTCCCGGCACGGCCAGCGGCAGCAGGCTGAGCAGCTGAAACAGCAGCACCAGACCGCGTGGCTGCGGGGTGCGTTGGCTCAGCCAGGTATTGAAAAACACCAGGCTGGTGCCGGCCAGCATGCACATCGAGGCGAGCTGCAGGGAGTTGCTGTAGCTGCTCCAGCCGTCGCCGAGCAGCCGTTCGAACTGGTAGTTGGCCAGGCTCAGGCTGAGGTTGTAGGGCCAGTATTTGACTAGCGAGGCGTAAATCGCCATGCCAATCACCGCGCCAATAAAGGCCAGTACCGGCAGCAGCAAGACGGCGCCGCAGAGGTCGCGGCGGCGGTCGGTCTTCGGGCTGAAAGGCACGGCGCGGGCGGTCAGGGTCGCTGCTTGGCGGCCTTGTACCCAACGGTCGGCGAGAAACGCCAGTAGCGCCGGCAGCAGCAGCAGCACGCTGACCACTGCGCCCATCTCGAAGCGTTGCTGGCCGATCACCTGTTTGTATACGTCGGTGGCCAACATGGCGTACTGGCCGCCGATCACCTTGGCCACGCCAAAGTCGGTAAACACCAGAATAAACACCACAAAGCCGGCGCTGACCAAGCCGTAGCGGGCATTTGGCAGGGTCACGGTAAAGAAGGTCCGCCAGGGCGAGGCACGCAGCACCTCGGCGGCCTCGTAATGGCGGGCATCGGCCTGGGACAAGGCGGTAAGCAGAATCATCAGCGCATGGGGGAAGGTCCAGAAACAGGACCCCAGCACGATGCCCAGCGGCCCGTAGATCGAGCTGTCGCCGAGCCAGGCCTTGAGCACGCCTTGTTCGCCGAACAGGTAGATCAGGCTGATGGCCGGCAGCAGCGAGGGCGCCAGAATCGGCAGCAGCAAGGCGCCGCGAATCCAGCCGCGCAGTGGCAGGCGCGTGCGGGTTAGCGCCCAGGCGGCGGCGAAGGCGCTCACCAGCACCAGCACGGTGCTCAGGCTCGCCACCAACAGCGAATGGCCGAAGGCACGCAGCAAGGCACCGCTGGCGAAGTAGGCGTGGAAATTCGCCAGGCCGACGAAGTGCCCATCGCGGTCTTCCAGACTGCGGCTCAACAGGCTGAGCAGCGGCAGCGGCAGCAGGACAATCAACAGGCCGATCAGCAGGGCGAAAAACACCGCCAAGCCGAGGCGCTCGTGGGCGATCACCCGACTCGGGGTTAGCAGGCGTGGGCTGGATGAGGAGGTGACAAGCATGGCGAGAGTAATCCGGGTGCGGGCGCCGGCGGGCGTCCGTGAGTAACAGAGGTTTTTAACGCCGCATAACCGAGCGCAGTAGTTTTCACTAGGCGGCGAAGCAACTCAGGGCATCGGCGGGCAAACGCATGCCCAGTTGCTGGCCTTCACATAGACCGAGTTGGCGGGCGCGGCGGGCATCGACATCGACGATCAGCGGCTCGGCCAGACCTTCGACGCGCACCCGTAAACGGATAAAGGTGCCGAGAAATTCCAGCTGCTCGATGCGTGCCGGTAAGCCACCTTCGTGGATCGGCAGCAGTTGGACTTCTTCCGGACGAAACGCCAGACGTAAGCGTTGGCCGGGTTGCTGCGCCGGGTTGGGCATGTCCAGCAACTGGCCGCCGAGTTTGACCAGGCCTGCGGCATCGCGGCTGGAGTCGACGAAGTTCATTGCGCCGATAAACTCGGCGACGAAGGGGCTGGCCGGCTGGCGGTAAATCTCTTGCGGGGTGCCGACCTGCTCGATCACGCCGTGGTTCATCACCACCACGCGGTCGGCCATGGTCAGCGCCTCTTCTTGGTCGTGGGTGACCAAAATACTGGTGACCCCGAGTTGCTGTTGCAGACGGCGGATCTCTTTGCGCAAATGCCCGCGCACCCGCGCATCGAGTGCCGACAAGGGTTCGTCCAGCAGCAGCAAACCGGGCGCTGGCGCCAGCGCGCGGGCCAGGGCCACCCGTTGTTGCTGGCCGCCGGACAATTGCGCCGGGTATTTATGGGCGTGCTCGTGCAGATCGATCAGCTCCAACAGTTCGCTTACCCGTTGGCCAATGGCGGCCTTGGCTAAGCCTTGGCTGCGTAGGCCGAAGGCGATGTTGTCGCGCACGCTGAGATTGGGGAATAGTGCGTAAGACTGAAACACAATGCCGAAGTCGCGCTGGCGCGGAGGCAGCGCGGAGATATCGCGACCGCCTTGCAGCAAGCGCCCGCCGCTTTGTGCTTCGAGCCCGGCAATGATCCGCAGCAGGGTGGTTTTGCCGCAGCCCGAGGGGCCGAGAAAGCAGACTAATTCACCCGGTTGAATATCCAGGTGAATGTCGC
>JAURXE010000638.1 GCA_030654635.1 Pseudomonas sp. | reverse complement strand
TAGGACTGCTCAGTGTCCAGGTCGAGCGACTGAACGCCCTGCCGTTGCTTGGCGTAACTGCCAGCCAGGAGTCGAGCAACGAAGGCTTTGGCGCACTGCTGGGCCTGGACGCCGAAGTCGAGCAGCACGTCGCCGAAGATCAGGGCATCGCCCTCAAGCGGGAACTCGGCAGCTTGCTGCAGCGCTACCCAGCAGAGCTGGCCCGCACCAGTGTGCTGATCGAGCAACGCCAACAACTGGCCATCAGCACCCAAGCCAAGGTCGCAGCCCTGCAACAGGCCCTGGCCGCCCTGGAACCGGTGGTACGCGCCGAGCATGGACGCATTCAAAGCCAGGTGCAGTGGGTGCAAGGGCTGATGATCGGACTGATCTTGCTGATTGCCTTGCTGATCGACAGTATTCAACGCAGCCTGACGAATGTGCTTAACCGTCTGGTGCCAGCCCTTTCTGCCTGGGCGGCGGGCGACTTCAGCGTGGAAATTAAACTCAATCCGCGCACTCGCGAGCTGCGCGACATCGAAGAGTCGCTGAACCGCCTGCGGGCTTACTTGGTCGACCTGGTCGGCACCATTCGCGGACACGCCGAACAAGTCGCTGGCAGCAGCCGCACCCTGGCCGACTTAAGCGGAGGCCTGCACAGCGGCGCCGAACGCCAGGCCGGCGACAGCGCGCAGATTCGCGACGCGCTGGGCGAGTTGGAGGGCAGCATTTTGCAGGTCGCCGATGACGCCAGCCAAGCGGCCAACGCCAGTCGTGCGGCTGGACGCGCCGTCGAACAGGGACAAACCGTGATTGGCCACAGCCTCACTGGGCTGTACGGACTGGTCGGTGAAGTGCGCGGTAACGCACAGGCCATCGAACACCTGGCAGAAGAAACCGCCACCATCGGCAAGGTACTGACGGTGATCCGCGGGATTGCCGACCAGACCAACCTGCTGGCCCTGAATGCCGCCATCGAAGCCGCCCGTGCCGGCGAAATGGGCCGCGGCTTTGCCGTGGTGGCCGAAGAAGTGCGCTCCCTGGCGCTGCGCACCAGCGGCGCCACCGAAGAAATCCAGCAGCTGATTGCCCGCTTACAACAAGCTGCACACAAATCCCTGGAGGCCATGCGCACTCAAGTCGGTCACGCCGAAAGCACCGCCAGCCAAGCCACTGCCGCCGACAGTGCGCTGGCCGAAATAGTCGCCGCCATCCACACCATCGCCAATATGGCCGAACGCATTGCTGGCGCCACCGCCCAGCAAAGTGGCGCGGTCAGTGAGATCCGCGGCCACAGCGAACGCATTCACATTCTCGGCGGCGACAACCTGCAGCGCATCGGCCAAGGCCGCCAGCAGGGCGAGCACTTACTCAAGCTGGGCGGCCAGCTGCATACCGCCGTGCAGGCCTTTAGGGTTTAGACCGGCACGCCGGCAAATGCCCAGGCCGACTTGCTCTGACGCTGACCTACACTGGAATCAGTAATAGAAGAGCCATGGAGAGCCTTGTGCGAATTGCCATTCTAGTGCTGTGTGCACTGCTGAGCC
>JAURXE010000630.1 GCA_030654635.1 Pseudomonas sp. | reverse complement strand
CCAGGCACTTGTTGGCCGACGACACCAGCGCCGCAAACGGCAACTCACGGGCATCCACTGGCAAGGCGCCGAAACCGCTCATGCTGTCGATAATCAGCTGCCGACCGGCCGCAGCCACCACAGCGGCAATCTCGGCCATCGGGTTGAGCAGGCCGGTGCTGGTTTCACAATGAATGGCGCCGACATGGCTGATCTGCGGATGGGTGGCCAGATACTCGGCCAGTTGCTGCGGGCACACCGGCTGGTCATCGGCAAAGTTCAGGGTCGCCACTTGGCGGCCCATGACCTCCGCCAGTTGCGCCATACGCAGCCCGTAAGCGCCGTTGACCAGCACCAGCAAGGCGCCGTCGCGTGGCACCAGGGTGCCGATGGCCGCCTCCACGGCGAAGGTGCCGGAGCCTTGCAGCGGCACGCAGACATGGCTGTCCTGGGCCTGGGCAATCGCCAGTAAATCGGCACACACACCCGCGGTCAGGGCATTGAAGCGGCTGTCCCAGGAGCCCCAGTCATTCAGCATTGCGGTCTTGGTGGCCAGACTGGTGGTCAGCGGCCCGGGGGTGAGGAGAATGGCGTCGCGCATAAAATCGACCTTTAACAGAGGGATGAATTGACGAATCAAGCAGCGGCCGGCGCTAGCCAGCGGCACTGCCAGCCACGGCGCTCGGCTTCAAGCATTAGGCGGGCATTGGGATTGGTCGGGCGTGGCTCGCTGACCCACTCCAGCAGCGGCAGGTCGTTGTGCGAATCGCTGTAGAAGAAGCTCTGGCGCACCTGCCCGCCGTGGCGCAGCAACCAGTTTTCCAGGCAGTGCACCTTGCCCTCGGCATAGGTCAGCAGGCCTTTTGAGCGCCCGCTGTAACGACCGTCACGCAGCTCGCAGGGCACCCCATGAATATGCTCAAAGCCCAGCGCCTCGCCCATCGGCCGCACCAGAAACTCTTCGCTGGCCGACACCAGTAACAGGGTATGACCGGCGGCGCGGTGGGCGGCGATCAGCTCCAGCGCCTCGGGGTAGACCCGTGGCAAGAGCTGCGCGGTGGCCAGCTCGCGTACCGCCGCCGCCACCTCGTCCTGATGACGGCCGACCAGCGGCGCCAGGGTCAAGTCGAGGTAGGCGTGCATATCCAGACCGCGCTCGCCGTAATCGGCCATCAAGGCGGCATGCCGGCGGCCAAAGGCCTCACCGTCGGCCCAGCCCAGCCGCTGCATCTGCGCGGACCAGAGCGCCGAGCAATCGGCGTCCAGCAGGGTATGGTCGAGGTCGACGCTGGCCAGGGTGAGTTCTTGCATGACAGCGCCTTTTTTACGGTGTTTGCACGCTGTGCAGTATCGGCATTGCCAAGCACCCAGCCCAGACAGCAGGGCTTGCGCCGAGCGCTA
>JAURXE010000629.1 GCA_030654635.1 Pseudomonas sp. | reverse complement strand
CTGCCAGACGTTTTTCGAGTTGTTGCAAACGTTTAGCCATGTCATCTAACTGGCGAAAACGCGTGGCACTTTTGCGCCACTCGGCCGAAGGCTGCATGGCCGTACCCGAGGAGTATGAGCCCGGCTCGGTAATAGAACGGGTGATCATGGTCATGCCGGTAATGAAGACGTTATCGCAAACTTCGATATGCCCGACCAAACCCGCCCGGCCCGCGATCATGCAATGCTTACCGACCTTGCTGCTGCCGGAAATACCCGCACCACCCGCCATCGCCGTGTGATCACCGATCTGCACGTTGTGCGCGACCATGATCTGGTTATCCAGCTTCACGCCGTTGCCGATAATGGTATCGGCCAGCGCGCCGCGATCGATGGTGGTATTGGCGCCAACTTCAACGTCATCGCCCAAGGTGACGCCGCCGATCTGGGCAATCTTCTGCCAGATACCTTTCTCGTTGGCAAAACCAAAACCATCGGCGCCCAGCACTGCACCGGACTGAATTACCACCCGCTTGCCAATGCGCACGTCGTGATAAAGGGTAACGCGCGGCGCGAGCCAGCCATCCGCATCGATCTGCGAGCGTGCACCAATAAAGCAGTGGGCACCAATGCTCACGCCGGCACCAATCTGCGCAGCACTCTCAATCACCACATAAGCGCCAATACTGGCACTGGCATGCACCTGTGCATCGGTCGCAATCAGCGCGGTCGGATGCACACCGGCAGCCGCTACTGGCTTGCGATCAAACAGATGGGACAGTTGCGCATAGGCCAGATAGGGATTGGCCACCAGCAAGGCGTCGCCTGCGTAACCCTCAGCGTCCGCTGGCGTCAGCAGCAAAGCGGCGGCTTGGGTATCGGCCAGGTATTTGCGATATTGCGGATTGGCCAAAAAACTCAGCTGCCCCGCTTGTGCCTCTTGCAAGGTCGCCAGGCCGCTGATCTGTTTGTCCGTGGCGCCGCGTAAGGTAGCGCCCAGACGTTCAGCCAACTGGCCGAGAGTAAAAACTACCGCGCTCATAATTAACGCTGCTGATTCATGCGCTCAATAACTTGGCGGGTGATGTCGTACTGCGGCTTAACATCAACCACCGCACCACGCTCAAGTACCAAGTCATAGTTGCCTTGCTTGATAACTTCTTCCACCGCTTTATCGAGTTTTGGTTTCAACTGTTTAAGCATTTCACGGTCAGCAATGGCTTTGGCTTCATTCAGCTCTTTGGACTGAAATTGGAAGTCGCGGGCTTTTTGCTTAAATTCCAGCTCAAGGCGCTCACGCTCGCCTTGCTGCATTTTCTCGCCACCTTTAACCAACTTATCTTGAATGCTTTTAGCGCCGCTTTCCAACGACTTCAATTTGGTCAGCTGCGGACCAAATTTCTTCTCGGCATCGACCGCATAACGCTTGGCGGAGTCGGACTCCAGTAGCGCCATTTGATAGTTCATAACTGCGATTTTCATCTCAGCGAAAGCTGGAGTGGCCATCAAAGCTGCCATGCACAGAACCAATTGAGTCAACTTACGCACTTTGTCACTCCTGCAACGAAACTGTTGTCGTTAGTAAAAATTAAACGCTGATTAAAATGTTTGGCCGAGGGAGAACTGGAATATCTGGGTTTCGGCGTTATCCGGTTTCTTGATAGGTGCAGCCAGACTGAAGCTCAGCGGGCCAAAGCCGGTAATCCATGTCAGACCAACACCGGTGGAAATAGCCAAGTCGCCCAGATTGGGATTACTGCACTCGCCAGCTTCATAACTACTGTCGCAATTGGTCTGGAAGACGTTACCGACGTCCAAAAACAACGAGGTGCGCAGCGAGGTCTGATCCTTGATAAATGGCAGCGGGAACAGCAACTCAGCGCCACCCTGAACCAGTACGTTACCACCGAAGGGCAGCGGGTCCTGATCCGGATCAGTGTAAATACCCGTTTCTGGATTATAACCATTAACGTTAGCCGGGCTGTTTACCGGCTGGTTTGGATAAGCTCGGCTCGGGGTACTTCTTGGGCCTAACGAACTGTCTTGGAAACCGCGAACCGAACCAAAGCCACCGGCATAGTAGTTTTCATAGAATGGCAAACCATTGCTCGAACCGTAGCCATCGCCATAGCCCAATTCAGTATGGAAGCGCAAGGTGGTAGCCTGGGTCAGTGGTTTAAACACCTGACCACGGTAATCCAACTTGAAGAACGACAAATCACTGCCTGGCACCGTGGCCTGCAGCACCACACTTTGCGAATTACCGCGGGTCGCAAGTACACCTTTGTTCAAGGTTGAATCGGACCAACCCACCGAAGCTTTAAAGTTAGTGAAACTACCGCCTTCCTGAACGATAAAATCCTGAATCTGCTGCACGGTATAGCTACCGGTACTTAAATCATCCTGCTGCACGGTCAAGCCATAGGTCAGCCGAGACGTTTCAGTGAGCGGGTAACCAATGGTTGCGCCAACACCCTTGCTGTCGATCGCATAGCTCGATACGTCAGTGTTCAGCTCATCGTAATCAGTCTTACGGAAGAAGGCGTTGTAGCCCAAGCTGACGCCATCGACTGTCCAGTAAGGGTCAACGAAGCCGAAGTTCACCGCGCTCTGATACTCACTGCGAGTGACGCCGAAGTTAACCTTGTTACCGGTACCGAGGAAGTTGTTCTGACTGATCGAACCACCGAGGATCAAACCGGCATTCTGGGCAAAACCAACGCTAGCGGTAATAGAACCAGAGGCTTGTTCTTCAACGCTGTAGTTCACGTCAACCAGATCATCACTGCCCGGTACTTTCGGGGTTTCGACTGTTACTTCCTTGAAGTAACCCAGACGCTCCAAACGCACCTTGGATTGATCAATCAGGTAAGTCGAGGCCCAACCGTCTTCCATCTGGCGCATTTCGCGGCGCAACACTTCGTCTTCAGTCTTGGTGTTACCACGGAAGTTAATCCGGTTAACGTAAGCCCGCTTAGACGGGTCGACCACAAAGGTAATGGCTACCGTATTGTTATCGTCATTGGCTTCAGGTATGCCGTTGACGTTGGCAAATGTATAACCATCATTACCCAAGCGCCGAGTCAGCAACTCTGACGTGGTGGTCATCAGCTTGCGCGAGAACACTTGACCCGGTTGCACCAGCAACAACGCCTTCAACTCTTGCTCAGGCACCTTGAGGTCACCACTGAGCTTTACGTCACTGACGGTGTATTTATCGCCTTCATTGACGTTAACCGTGATGTAAACGTGTTGCTTGTCTGGGGTGATGGATACCTGGGTCGAGGTGATATCCATATGGATATAGCCGCGATCGAGGTAGTAAGAACGCAAGCGCTCCAAGTCACCGGAGAGTTTTTCCCGCGAATATTTATCGTCGCTTTTGAAGAACGACAACCAGTTGGTGGTCTTCAGCTCAAACAAATCGCCCAAGTCTTCATCGCTGAATACGCTGTTGCCAACCACGTTAATATGTTGAATGGCAGCAACCGAGCCTTCGTTGATATTGATCTTCAGCGCTACGCGGTTGCGCGGCTGTGGTACCACTTCAGCTTCAATTTCAGCCGAGTAGCGGCCCTGGGATACGTATTGGCGGTGTAATTCATTACGCACGCCTTCGAGGGTGGCGCGCTGGAAAATTTCGCCTTCAGCCAGACCCGACTGAGTCAAACCCTTGAGCAGGTCTTCAGTTTTAATCGCCTTGTTACCTTCAATCTCGATACCGGAGATCGAAGGCCGCTCAACCACACTCACAATCAGCACATCGCCATCGCGACCGAGCTGGATATCTTGGAAGAAACCGGTTTTAAACAACGCGCGGGTCGCTTCAACCAACTGCCGGTCATCGACTTTCTCGCCGACGTTAACCGGCAAAGCGCCGAACACGCTGCCAGCGGAAACCCGCTGCAGACCGTTGACACGGATATCGGAGACAGTGAAGGACTCAGCGTGAACTTCAGTGATCATCAGTGCGGCGAGCACCGCAGTTAGGAGCAGACGTTTCATGAAGTCCTTTCTTTTATTAACTGACAATAAAAATCTACTGCAAAAGGCGGCAGATTCAAAAACAGGCTTACAGCTTGTGCTTGCGACTTAGAGCCGCCCCAGATCGTTCACCAAGGCGAGCAGCATTATGCCGACGATCATACTGATACCGATTTGCATGCCCCACGCTTGCACCCGTTCTGACAAGGGGCGCCCACGGGCCCACTCGACCAGATAAAACAGCAGATGCCCCCCATCCAGCACGGGTATTGGCAATAAATTCAGCACCCCCAAGCTAATGCTCAGATAAGCGAGGAAATTAAGAAAGTCCCCAAAACCCGACTGAGCAGAAGCGCCCGCCACTTTAGCAATGGTTATCGGCCCACTCAAGTTTTTTACCGAGAGCTCGCCAATCAGCATTTTTTTCATTGAATCAAGGGTCAGCACACTCATGGTCCAGGTGCGTCGCAAGCCTTCAACCACGGCTTCAGCCGGATTGAAGCTAACCTCGCGAAGCATCTCCGCCGGCCACTTGGGAGCCTGCACGCCAGCGCCTAGATAACCACTACGGGCCTTGTCATCACCGCGCACGGCCAGTGTCACCGGCACTTCGATAACTTGACTGGAACGCTGCACGCTGAACAGCACTCGCTGCCCAGCCAAGCCACGCACACGCTCGACCACTTGCTGCCATTGGGTAAGTGGCGCGCCGTTAAGCGCCAACAACAGATCACCTACCTTGAGCCCCGCAGCCTGAGCCGGGCCTTCAGGGTCAAACTCGGCCAGCAACGGTGGGATCTCAGGGCGCCACGGTGCAATCCCCAGCGCAGTAATCGGATCAGGCTCAGCCACACCTTGCAACCAACCACTCAACTGCAATTGATGAGCGGTTTCTACATTGGAATCCGCCTCACGTACCAACACCTCAAGCGTGCCGCTCTCACCCAAACGCCGAACCAACTGCAGATTAACCGCAGCCCAACCGCTGACCGGCTCGCCATCAACCGCCACCAACTCTTGACCTGCTACCAGGCCTGCACTGGCAGCCAAGCTAGCAGACTCAACGGCGCCGATAACCGGGCGCACTTGCTGGCTGCCGAGCATGGCCAGCA
>JAURXE010000627.1 GCA_030654635.1 Pseudomonas sp. | reverse complement strand
TGTTGGCTGAACAGCCGGTGGTCGGTATGCCGTCGGGCAATCTGTCGGGCTTGGCCTGGTGTGGCGACGCGCTCTGGGCTTTGTCGGACCGCGACGATGATCGGCTCTATCGGCTGACTGCCGAGCAAGACGTCTGGCAGGCCCAGGCCGAGGTTTTTGTCGCGCCACCCGTGCCGCTCAGTGGTTTGTCCTGGGGCCAGCGGGTGCGCAATGATGTCAGCGGTCTGTTGCGTGGCGGTGATTTGGATTTTGAAGGCCTCAGTTGCGACGCCGCCGGCAATCGCTACCTGGTCAGCGAAGCCCAGGTAGCGGTGCTGAAAATCCCTCCGCAAGGCCTGGCGAGCTGGTTAACCTTGCCGCCGAGTTTGCTGCGCCAAGCCCGGGCCAGCGGCATGCTCTGGCAGTTCAATGGATTGTTTGAAGGCGTGGCGGTAGATCCCGCGGGTCAGCGTTTGTGGCTGGCCGCCGAGCGGCAGAATCGCGGCTTGCTGGCGCTGCACCAAGGATCCAGCGGCTGGGCCTGCCAGGGCCGCTGCGTACTGCTGAGCGAGGGCGCCGAAGTCGCCGCGCCGACCCAGATCGGTGCGCAATTGCAGCCTAATGACTTCTCCGATCTGGCCTTCTTCAACGGCAAGCTGTTTACCCTCGAGCGCCTGACGCACCAAATCTGCCGGCGTAATCCGCAAGATGGCAGCGTCGAGCGTTGCTGGTCGTTCGCCGCCGAGGCGCTGACCGAGGCGCGCCGTTATGACCAGCCTTATGGCTTAGCCGAAGCGTTGTGGATAGATGCCGACGGTGCCTGGCTTGGCCTCGACAATGGCGACAGTTTGGCTGGCGGTGGTCAGGCGCGGGGCGATGGCGAAGCACGGCCGATCGTTTGGCGCTTCGCCGCGCCGGCCGGCGGCTGGGACGCGGCATTATGAGCAGCGCCGGGCGCGGTGCCGGCAAGGTCATGCTGATCATCGCCTGGGCATTGGGGCTGTTTCTGGCCACGCGTTTTTTTGGCCAGTGGCAGGATGCCCAGCGCAATCCCAACCAAGAACTCAGCTCGCAACAGGGCGCCGGTTTTATCGAGGTGCGGTTGGCCAGTAACGGTCAGGGGCACTTTCTCGCCAGCGGCCAGATCAATGGCCAGGCGGTGGCGTTTCTACTCGATACCGGTGCCACCGACGTGGCTGTGCCGGGTGACTTGGCCGAGCGCCTGGATCTCAAGCGCGGCTCGCCGGTCAGCCTGCACACCGCCAATGGCACCAGCACCGGTTATCGCACCCAGCTTGACCGTTTGCAGCTGGGCGATATCGTCCTGCGCGACGTGCGGGCGTTGGTCGCCCCCGGCATGACGGGCGATGAAGTACTGCTCGGCATGAGCGCCTTGAAACAACTCGAATTTTCCCAGCGCGACGGCACCTTGCTGTTGCGCCAGACCACGACCCCATGAGGCCCGCATGAGCGACTCTCGAGACACGAGCCTAGACCTGAGCCTGGATGGCGTGGAGCGGCGCTCCCTGGCCGACTTCACCGAACAGGCCTACCTCAACTACTCCATGTACGTGATCATGGACCGCGCCCTGCCGCATATCGGCGACGGCCTCAAACCCGTGCAGCGGCGCATCATCTACGCCATGAGCGAGCTGGGGTTGGATGCCGACTCCAAGCACAAAAAGTCCGCGCGGACCGTCGGTGACGTGCTGGGTAAGTTTCACCCCCACGGCGACTCGGCCTGCTACGAAGCCATGGTGCTGATGGCCCAGCCGTTCAGCTACCGCTATACGCTGGTGGATGGCCAGGGCAACTGGGGCGCGCCGGATGATCCGAAATCCTTCGCCGCCATGCGTTACACCGAGGCGCGGTTGTCGCGTTACGCCGAGACCCTGCTGAGCGAGCTGGGCCAGGGCACCGCCGATTGGGTGCCGAACTTTGATGGCACCCTGGACGAGCCCGCCGTGTTGCCGGCGCGGCTGCCCAACTTGCTGTTGAACGGCACCACCGGCATCGCCGTGGGCATGGCCACCGACGTGCCGCCGCACAACCTGCGTGAAGTAGCCACCGCCTGCGTGCGCCTGCTCGACGAGCCGAATGCCACGGTCGAGCAGCTCTGCGAGCACATCCAAGGCCCGGATTATCCGACCGAAGCGGAGATCATCACCCCGCGTGCCGACCTGCTGAAAATCTACCAGACAGGTAAAGGCTCGGTGCGCATGCGCGCCGTGTACCGCATCGAAGACGGCGACGTGGTGGTCACCGCGCTCCCCCATCAGGTCTCCGGGGCCAAGGTGCTGGAGCAAATCGCCGGGCAGATGCAGGCGAAGAAGTTACCGATGGTCGCTGACCTTCGCGACGAATCGGACCACGAACACCCGTGCCGGATCGTGATTATTCCGCGCTCCAATCGCATCGATCTCGATGAGTTGATGCAGCACCTGTTTGCCACCACCGAGCTGGAAAGTTCGTACCGGGTCAACATCAATATCATCGGTCTGGATGGCAAACCGCAGGTGAAGAACCTGCGCACCTTGCTCAGCGAATGGCTGACCTTCCGTATCGGCACCGTGCGCCGCCGCTTGCAGTACCGTCTGGATAAAGTCGAGCACCGCCTGCATTTGCTCGAAGGTCGCTTGATTGCCTTCCTCAATCTGGTTGAAGTGATTCACATCATCCGCACTGAGGATCAGCCGAAAGCGATGCTGATGGAGCGCTTCGGTCTGACCGATGTGCAAGCCGAATACATTCTGGAAACCCGCCTGCGCCAATTGGCCCGGCTAGAAGAGATGCAAATCCGTGGCGAGCAGGACGCGCTGGCCAAGGAACAAGCCAAGCTGCAAAGCTTGCTCGGCAGCGAGAATAAACTGCGCAAACTGGTGCGCACTGAGTTGCTGGCCGACGCCGAAACTTACGGCGACAACCGTCGCTCGCCAATAGTGTCGCGCAGCGAAGCCAAGGCATTGTCGGAAACCGAGCTGATGCCGACCGAGTTGGTCACCGTAGTGCTCTCGGAAAAAGGCTGGGTACGTTGCGGCAAGGGCCACGACATCGATGCCACCGGGCTGTCGTACAAGGCCGGCGACGGCTACAAAACCGGCGCGCCGGGCCGCTCCAATCAGTTTGCGGTGTTTATCGACAACACCGGCCGCAGCTACTCGCTGGCCGCCCACTCGCTGCCGTCGGCCCGTGGCCAGGGCGAGCCGCTCACCGGCCGGTTAACGCCGCCGCCGGGCGCCACCTTCGAGTGCGTGCTGCTGCCGGAAGACGACGCCCTTTATGTGATTGCCTCCGATGCCGGTTACGGCTTCGTGGTTAAAGGTGAAGACCTGCAGGCCAAAAACAAGGCCGGTAAAGCCCTGCTGACCTTACCCAACGGTGCCAAGGTCATGCTGCCGCGACCGCTGGCTAATCGCGAACAAGATCTGCTGGCCGCCGTCACCACCGAAGGCCGGCTGCTGGTCTTCCCGATCCGCGACCTGCCGCAATTGGGCAAAGGCAAAGGCAACAAGATCATCGGCATCCCCGGTGAACGCGTGGCCAGCCGTGAGGAATACTTGACTGACTTGGCGGTGTTGCCAGCGGGTGCCACCCTGGTGCTGATCGCCGGTAAGCGCACCCTGTCGCTGAAAGCCGACGACCTGGAACACTACAAAGGCGAACGCGGCCGGCGCGGTAACAAGTTGCCGCGCGGCTTCCAGCGGGTGGACAGTTTGTTGGTGGAAGGCCCTGCGTTGGTCTGATCGGTTTGATTGTTTCTGGCCGATGCTTCGCGCTTGATACCGAGTTTGGGGGTGGTTAAACACTTACGTGCTTGTGCTCGGCTCTAGTCCATTTGGACTAGAGCAAGTTGGCTGCCGGATAACTATAGTTATCTTCCCTGCGGCCCTAGCTCGGTGTTTCAGTGCAATCTGTGGTGGATGGTGAGTTCTTGCCTTTGATCAAAGGTAGGCGGCGAATGCTAAAGGGTGAACGATGGACCAGCACAGCAGCCTCACTTCGACCGATATAGGCGTAGCCAGCGCTCGGCAAAAGCGTTTTGCTCGCTTGTGGCTGGCGCTGCTGGGCCTCTTGCTGTTGGCCGTTTGGTTGTTGCCGGACTCAGCCGAGCTCAAGCAAAGCAATATCTGGTTTCCCACCTGGTTGCACACGGTCACCGAGTTCTTTGCCATTGCCGTGGCGCTCTTGCTGTTCAGTGTGACCTGGCACAGCTACCGCACCGACAGTGCCGGCAATCTGCTGTTGCTGGCGTGCGGCTTTCTCGCCGTGGGTTTGCTCGACATGGCGCATGTGTTGTCCTATCGCGGCATGCCGGATTTCGTCACCCCCGCCAGCCCGAACAAAGCCATCGACTTCTGGCTGGCCGCGCGCCTGCTGGCGGCGGTTTGTTTGTTGGTGGTGTCGCTGCGCGACTGGCAGCCGTTGCGTCGGGTCGGTACGCGCTTTTATCTGCTGGCGGCGGCACTGCTGGTGGTGTCAAGCATGGTCTATCTACAGCTGTGGTATCCGCAGCTGTTCCCGCCAACTTTTATTGAAGGGCGGGGGCTGGCGCCGCTGAAGATTCAGCTCGAATGGGTGGTGATCCTGTTGCTCGGTGTCGCTGCCGTGCGCTTCTGGCGGGCCGGTCGAAGCGCGCAAAACTACGACGCCCACGGCCTGTTTCTGGTCGCAGCAATGTCGATTCTGGTCGAGCTGTGCTTCACCGCTTACACCAATGTGCATGACATCTTCAGCTTGCTTGGCCACCTGTACAAAATTATTGCCTACGGCTTTCTGTATCAGGTGATGTTCATTTCTAGCGTGCGCGAACCCTACCGGCGCCTGGCGCGGGAGATTGCCGAGCGGCAGGCGGCCGAGCAAAAAATCGAAGTGCTGGCCTTCTATGACAGCCTTACCGGCTTGCCCAATCTCGATCTGCTGCGCGACCGTACCGCTCAGGCGTTAACCAGTAATCAACGTAGCCAACTGCACGTGGCGCTGCTTTATATGGATGTCGACGGGTTCAAGACCCTGAATGATTCGCTCGGCCACTCCTACGGCGATGCCCTGTTACGCGCCCTGGCGGAGAGCCTGCACGGACTGATTCGCGACAGCGATACCTTGTGCCGCTCAGGGGGCGATGAGTTCGTGATTCTTTTGCCGGACCTGGACAGCCCTGACGATGCGGCGGCCATCGCCGACAAAATCATGCGCTTGTTGCAGGAGCCTATTACCGTGCTCGGCCGTACGCTGAGCACCTCGCTGTCGCTTGGGGTGGCCGTGGCGCCAGGCGATGGACGTGATTTTGAAGCCTTGCTGCGCAATGCCGAAACCGCCATGTACAAGGCCAAGCAGGCCGGCCGGGAGCGTTGGCGGTTCTTCGATAGCAGCATGAACGAGGATGCGCTGGAGCGCCTCAATCTGCTTAACGACCTGCGTCAGGCAGTTGCCGCCAACGAGCTGTTGCTGCATTACCAGCCGCAAGTGGATTTACGCACGGGCGAGCTGCTGGGGGTCGAGGCATTGATCCGTTGGCAGCATCCGCAATTGGGATTGGTGCCGCCGGTGCGCTTTATCCCGGCGGCGGAAGAAAGCCGGCTGATTGTGCCCATTGGTGAGTGGGTGATTCAGCAGGCGTGTCGGCAAGCCATGCTGTGGCGGCAGGCGGGGTTGCGGGTGCCGCAAGTCGCGGTCAACGTGTCGGCGATTCAGTTGCAACAGGGCAATCTCGAGCAGCAGGTGTTGCAGGCCCTGAGCAGTACCCAGCTGCCGGCCGGGATGCTGGAGTTGGAAATCACCGAGTCGAGCCTGCTCGACTACACCGATGAGGTCTTGGCGACCCTCAAGCGGCTGAAGACCATGGGCGTGAAGCTGTCGATTGATGACTTTGGTACCGGTTATTCCAGCCTCGCCTACCTGCGCAAGTTGGCGGTCGACAAACTGAAGATCGACCAATCATTCGTCCGCGACCTGACCAGCAGCGCCGACAGCCGGGCGATCGTCATGGCCATTATCCAAATGGCCAAGTCCTTGGGGCTGGCCACCATTGCTGAGGGCGTTGAAGACGCCGCCACTGCGCAGGCCCTGCTGCAACTGGGCTGTGTCGAGGCCCAGGGTTATCTGTTTGCCAAACCGCTGCCGGTGGCGCAGTTGGAGTGTTTTGTTCGGGAGCGTGCCGCGACGACGGTGAGCTAACCGCCAGCGCGGCTCGAACGCCGGCTAGTCCAATTGCCAGTTGCATTGATGTTGCTGCACCTCGTTAGTATCCAGCTGCAGGCAGCGAAACAGCGCCCGCAGCTGGTAGCCCTGGTCTTGTTGCTCAAGCTGACACTCCAGCCAGCCATCGCCTTCCCAGGCTTGGGCGGTGACCCGTGCGCAACCATTGCCCAGCTCAATGCTCTCCTCGGGCAATACGCTGCTGGGCGCGACGCTGGCGAAGCGCAGCGGCGCGTGCAGCGGCGGCGCCACCAGCGCATAGGCGACTAGCGGGCTGCCGTCGAAGCGGATGGTTGCGGCGGCGCAGCAGTGGTAGTCACCGGAGATAAACACCACGTTGCTGATGGCGTTATCGCGGATAAAGGTCAGCAGCCGCGCCCGCTCGCTGGCCGCCAGTTGCCAAGTGTCGGCCTCGCGCGGCGCGGGGAACCCCGCGTATTCGCGCAGCCCCGGCGCCAGCACCGAACCGCTGAGGATGAACTTGGGTTGCCGGCCACGGGCCTGTTGCGCCAGCAGCCAACTCTCCAGCAGTGGCCACTGGGCCGGATGGAGCAAGCGTCGCTCGGCGCGCTCACGATGAATGCGGGTGTTAAGCGAGAAAAACCCGCAGCCAGCGATATTGAAACTGGCGTCATGGCCATCCGGGCCTGCGGCGTTGGGGCCGTGGGCACGCTGAAAGGCGTTGTAAGCGGCCAGCGCATTGCCGGCTAGCTCCCGTTCGGCCGGGCCACGCAGGAGTAGATCACGGCTCCAGTTGTCGCCCAGCTCATGGTCATCCATGGCCATATACAGCGGTGTGCTGCGCGCCAGCGCGGCAAAGCCGGGCGAGCCAAAGGCCTCGCGGTAGCGCGGCAAGATCCGCTCCAGCGCCGAGCTGCTGTCGAACAGGCCGGCGCGTGCGTCGGCGTAAATCTGGTCGCCGAGCATCAGCATAAAGGCCGCCGGTTGCCGCCGTTGGCGCTGATTAATCGCCAGCAGGCTGGCGTCGCTGCGGCTGTCTTCCATGGCGCTCAGACCCGGATGTCGGCAGCTGGCTGTCAGAAAACTAAAAGAGTTGCTCGGTTGCCACTGCTCGGCGCGCAGCCGCACCACGCATTCGCGCATCCAGCGCAGGCTGCGCCGTTGCCGCGAGAGGGTGTCGGGTTGCGCCTGGCTGGCCAACTGACGGGCTTGCTGCAGGCTGATCGACAGCGGCTTGAGCAGGGCTTTGGCATCGCTCAGGCGCAGCTGCAGCGGCAAGGGCTGGACCGTCTGGCTGATCGGCGCGGCAGCCAGCCGTGACGCCAGTGGCGGCGGGTTGCTTGGCTGGCTAGTGCTGGGCTCAAGCTCGCAGCCGAGGGGGTCGCCTGGGGCGTCAGTCAGCGCCGGTGTACGGCCGCCGGCTGCCAGGGCTTCGGCAACGGTCATGGGTTGGCCCCAGTCGGTTGGCCAGTGCAGCCCACAGTGCTCGGTTTGCGCCGGTTCGCAGGCGCTGTAGCGGTGCAGGCTGACCATGGCGATGCTGAGGCTGGCCAGCCAGCTGTTGGGCACCTCGATATCGGCCAGGGCGTAGCTGATCCCGGCATCCAGGGCCGGCTCGGCTTTACTGCCCAGCGCCGTATCGAGCGCTTGTTGCTGCAGTGGCCAGGCTTGCACTTTGCGCTCGGGACCGGCGCACAAGAGCGTCATTACCGCCAGCGCTTCGCCGCTTTGGCTGTTGTCCACTTCGATCCACAGGCGCAGGCGACTGGTTTCGCCCTCATTGCGGCACCAGCCGACAATCGGCCCGCTGCGTGGCAGGCGGGCGCGCAAGCGATTGTGCGAGATTTGGCTGGCGGCCTCGGCGGGCGCGGCATAGGCGGTGTTAAAGAAACCGACCACTTCGGAAAAAATCTTCTCCGGTGCTTGTTTGCCTATGGTGCAGTCAAAGTGCGCGTGCTCGGCGGCGATCAGTTGATGGTCGTAGCCGCGCAGCAGGCGCTCGGTGCTGACGGTGCGGCGCAATTGCCGCCAGCTCTCAGCGCAGGACTCCTGGTCGATATCGA
>JAURXE010000623.1 GCA_030654635.1 Pseudomonas sp. | reverse complement strand
CGCGGCAAGAACAACTTCAAGTTCTACCAGGCCGAAATGAACGCCACTGCCCTGCAGCGCCTTGAGCTGGAAAGCGACCTGCGCCACGCCTTGGAGCAGGGCCAGTTCTGCCTGCACTACCAGCCGCAATTCAGTGGCGACGGCAAACGCCTGACCGGTGCCGAAGCCCTACTGCGCTGGCAACACCCGCAACGCGGGCTGGTCGCACCGGGCGAATTTATTGCGGTACTGGAAGAACTCGGCCTGGTGGTCGAGGTCGGCGACTGGGTGCTGGCCGAGGCCTGCCGGCAGTTTATGGTCTGGCAGCGGGATGAAGTGCGCCTGCCGAAAATCTCGGTCAACCTCTCGGCCCGGCAATTTACCGCCGGCCAACTCGACCAACGAATCGCCGAAACCATTCGCGACAGCGGCATTGCCCCGGCGGCGCTGGAGCTGGAAATGACCGAAAGCATCCTGATGGAAGACATTGAGCAGGCGCTGCAAACCCTCGCACGGCTCAAACGCCTGGGTGTCGGCATTGCCATTGATGACTTCGGCACCGGCTACTCGTCGCTGAACTACCTCAAACAGTTCCCCATCGACGTGCTGAAGATCGACCGCAGCTTCGTCGACGGCCTGCCCGACGGCGAACAAGACGCACAGATCGCCAGCGCCATCATCGCCATGGCCCACAGCCTGAAACTGGCGGTGATCGCCGAAGGAGTAGAAACCCAGGCGCAGCTGGACTTTTTGCGCGACCACGGCTGCGACGAAATCCAGGGCTACCTGCTCGGCAAGCCCATGCCTCCCGAGCAATTTGCCGCGCAATTTAGCGGCGCCGCGCTGTTTATGTTGAGCTGAGATCGCCCTACGGGATTGCGCCTTGGTATTGCATAGGAGGGGCTTTCATCACACCACCATCGCAGCGAAAGTCAGGCCGTTTGAAAACGTAGCGAGCGAAGGATAGTGCGACGCCCGCTCCTGCGGGCTAGCTGCATTTCCCACATCCATGTGAGTCACATGGCCAAACAGGCGAGGACGCGGAGTTTACGGGTTGTAAATGAGCAGGCCGAGCCTGTTTTTAACGCCGCATAACCGAGCGCAGTAGTTTTCAGGCGGTCTGAGATGAATTCCGCTCGTCCAGCGCATGACTGCGG
>JAURXE010000621.1 GCA_030654635.1 Pseudomonas sp. | reverse complement strand
GCAGGCCGAGCCGAGCAAACGCTGTGAGGCAGATGCGATTGCTGCTGCTGCGGCGATGTTTGCCGACCGCCCCGATGAGGCCTACCGCATCATCGCCCCCTGGCTGGAGCAGCCGGCCTTTGGCTCGGCGCGCTTGCAGTCCATAGTCGCGGGCCATCGGGCGCGTTTCAGTCTGTTCAGCGGCCAGCCGGAGAAGGCGCGGCATCTTTGCCAGAGTGCGCCGAGCTATGAATGCCCCTACGGCCTGGACGCGATTCGCGGTTTCAATCAGTGGTGTTTTGGCGGCTCCTACCTCTGGGAGGGGCGTATGCTGCCGGCGCAGAAAGCCCTACGCGCCAGTCTGGAGCGAGCCGAGCAGGATATCGGTCGGCGCAGTGCTGTGGCGGTGTCTATCGCAGCCGGTTTGGCGGCAGTGCTGCTGGAGTGCGATGAGGTACAGGAAGCCCATAGCGTGCTGGCCAATCGGCTGGACGCCATCGATCGCGGCGCGGCGCCAGAATCCATTGCGCTGGGTTACGTCACCCTGGCGCGCCTAGCGGTGCTGCAGGGACAGTTGCAGCGCGCCTATGAGCTGCTGGATGCACTGTTTGCCCTGGGCGAAATACGCCACACCCCGCGCTTTGTCATCTCCTCGTTGTTCGAGCAGATTCGCATGCACAGCCTGCGCGGCCATGCGGATACCTGCCTGGCATTGTGGCGCCGCCTGGATGCCTTGGTGCCGGACTCGGTGCGTGAGCAGCGCGGTTTGCTCGGGCCGGAGTTGGCCGTGCATGTGTTGCTGGCCAAGGTTTATGTCTGCCTGGCGCAGCGCGACTGGCCAGGCATGCTGGTGGCGTTGGAGCCAGTGGCGCTGCTCACCGAGCGGTTGCGCCGTGGTCGCGAGAGCGTGCAGATTAAATTGCTCAAGGCGTTGGCGCTGCGCAACGCCGGAGGCAACGGCTTGGACATACTGCGCGAGGCCATTGGTCTGGCGGAAGACTACGGCATGCGCCGCTCCCTGGAAGACATCCATCCAGAGATTGCCGAGTGGATCAGGGCTCTGCGGGCTGAGGAAGGGCAGGCCGCTCTGGCTGTTTCCCTAACCTTGCCGGCGGGTCCTAGCGCACGCAATGAGCAGAGCCATGCGCAGGTAACGGCCAGTCGCCTTCTGACGCCCAAAGAGCGCGAAGTGCTGCAGTTGCTGGCACGTAATCTGTCCAACAAGCAGATAGCCCAGGCCCTGAGTGTTGGCGAAGAGACGGTGAAATGGCACCTGAAAAACCTCTTCGGCAAGTTCCAGGCCGGTACCCGTAAGCATGTGGTCGATCGCGCCTATATGTTAGGGATTCTGCACGCCGCAGATTGACCGGTGCACATTGTCCCACG
>JAURXE010000613.1 GCA_030654635.1 Pseudomonas sp. | reverse complement strand
CCAGCTCGTCGAGGGTTTTGATGATGGCCTGATCGACGCTTAAATCGTCCTCGACCATCTCGCCGTTTTCGTCCTGCTCACCCAACAGCGGCCGGTACCAGGTCTCGACCGGGAAGGTCCGCCCGGACACTTCCACAATCGGTGCATCGTTGAAGTGCGCCGAGTTGCGCGCCAGGTCGATGGTCGCCGAGGTGATGATCAGTTTCAGGTCGGGGCGGCGCACCAGCAGGGTTTTCAGAAAGCCCAGCAGGAAGTCGATGTTCAGGCTGCGCTCGTGGGCCTCGTCGACGATGATGGTGTCGTACTTGTCCAGGTAGCGGTCGTGCTGGGTTTCGGCCAGCAGAATGCCGTCGGTCATCAGTTTGACCAGGGTGCCTTCGCTGCTCTGGTCCTCGAAGCGCACCTGATAACCGACCAGGCCACCCAGCGGCGTATTCAGCTCTTCGGCCACCCGGGTGGCGACGCTGCGGGCGGCGATCCGCCGCGGCTGGGTGTGGCCGATTAAGCCGGTCAGGCCGCGACCCAACTCCAGGCAGATTTTTGGCAGCTGAGTGGTTTTACCCGAGCCGGTTTCGCCGGCGATCACCACCACCTGATGCTTGGATATGGCCGCCTTGATCTCGTCGCGCTTGGCGGCGATCGGCAGGCTGTCGTCGTAGTGGATTTGCGGAATGCTCAGCCGGCGCGCCTCGACCTTGGCGATCGAGGCTTGCAAACGCTCGGCCCACTGCGCCTGCTTAACCGCGTCGGGACGTTTGGCCAGTTCGTGCAACTGCCGGCGCAACCGCTGACGGTCGGCCAACATGGCCAAGCCAACGGATTTATGCAGGGTATCGAGGACGGCAGCGGTATCGGTCATCAGGTCATCGCGGGCAAATTTATCAGGGCCGCGATTGTCGCAGATTTAGCCGTGAGACGGCCAAAAGCTGCGCCTTGGCCGGTCACTGCGGCGCGCCTTGGCAGCGCATTCATATGGCGCTTAGCGTTGTTATTACCCTGCAAGGCGTTGATGGTGTGACAATCTGCGCCGAGTTGTTTGTTCGAACGAGGGCCATCCCCTCGACCTGAGACAAAAAATAATAAGGAACCGTACATGGAATCCATTAACGCCCTGGTGAATGACCTTAACGCTCTGGTATGGGGGCCGCCAATGCTGGTGCTGATCCTCGGCTGCGGGCTATTCCTGATGCTGCGCCTGAAATTCATGCCCCTAACCAAGGTTGGCGCAGGGTTTATCCTGATGTGGCGCGGGCGCAAACGCGGCGATGCTGAAAGCGGGGAGATCAGCCCCTTTCAAGCGCTGATGACCTGTTTGGCGGCGACCGTCGGCACCGGCAATATCGCTGGCGTCGCCACCGCGATCTTTCTCGGCGGCCCCGGCGCGCTGTTCTGGATGTGGTGCACCGCCCTCGTCGGCATGGCCACCAAGTACTGTGAAGTGGTGCTGGCGGTGCACTATCGCGAAAAAGACGATCGCGGCGATCACGTTGGCGGGCCCATGTATGCGATCAAAAATGGCCTGGGCAAGAAGTGGCTGTGGCTGGGCACGGCCTTCGCCATCTTCGGCGGCTTTGCCGGTTTCGGCATCGGCAATATGGTGCAGGTCAACAGCATGGCCCATGCCTTGCAAACCACCTTCGATATTCCGCTGTGGCTAACCGGCGTGACCAGCATGGTGCTGGTGGGCATGGTGATTCTCGGCGGTATCAAGCGTATCGGTAAGGTTGCCGCGACCCTGGTGCCCTTTATGTGCGTGGGCTATATCTGCGCCTCGATCGTGGTGCTGTATGTGCACGCCAGCGCCATCCCGGCGGCCTTCGAGTTGATCTTCACCCACGCCTTTTCACCCGTTGCTGCTACCGGCGGTTTTACCGGTGCCGCAGTCATGGCCGCGATTCGCTTTGGCGTCGCCCGCGGGATTTTCTCCAACGAAGCCGGCCTGGGCACTGCCGGTATCGCCCAGGCCGCCGGCACCACCGACAGCCCGGTGCGTTCGGGGCTGATCGGTATGCTCGGGACCTTTATCGACACCCTGATCATCTGCACCCTAACCGGCTTGGCGATTATCTGCTCCGGGGTATGGACCAGCGGCGCCAGCGGCGCAGCCCTCTCGGCCGCCGCGTTTGAGTCGGCCATGCCCGGCTACGGCGGGGCAATTTTGAGTATCGCGCTGGTGGTCTTCGCCTTTACCACGGTGCTCGGTTGGAGCTTCTACGGTGAGAAGTGCTGGGAGTTTATGTTCGGCACCAAGGCCATACTGCCGTTTCGGATCATCTGGGTACTGGCCGTGCCGTTCGGCGCCATTGCCCAGTTGGATTTTGCCTGGCTACTGGCCGACACCCTCAACGGTCTGATGGCAATTCCTAACCTGCTGTCGCTGCTGTTGCTCAGCCCAGTGGTGGTCAGGCTGACCAAAGAACACTTCGCCCGCAGCGCCAACCTGCGCGTCAGCCCAGTACTGCAAGGCTAAACTCGCCGGCGGCCCTGGCAACCTCTGGGCCGCCGCGCCGCCGGCTCCCCGCCTGT
>JAURXE010000612.1 GCA_030654635.1 Pseudomonas sp. | reverse complement strand
GGCGGCTGGAGCTGCTGGAATGGGCCGAGCGCCATGATGGCTGGATCATCGAGGACGATTACGATGGCGAATACCGCTACAACGGCACGCCACTGGCACCAATGGCGGCGCTGGATCGTCAGGGCCGAGTGATCTACGTCGGCACCTTCTGCAAGATCGCCTTCCCGGCGTTGCGTCTGGGTTATCTGGTGCTGCCGGCCACGCTGGCGCCGTTGTTTGCCCAGCGCCGCGCGCTGGACATGCGCAACTCGGAAATCGGCACCCAAGTGGTGATGGCGGAGTTTATTGCCGGTGGGCATTTCCAGCGGCATATCCGTCGCATGCGCAGCGCCGCCCGCAGTCGCCGGGATGCCTTGCTGCGCGCTTGGCCGCAAAACATTCCAGGGTGTGCGCCGCTGCCGGCGGTGGATGCCGGCCTACACCTGTGCGTGCGGGTCGACAGCCAGCGGCGTGAGACCGAGCTGATCGCCGCAGCCCTTGCGGTTGGGGTCGAGATCAATGCCTTGAGCGGTTACTGGCTGGACGCTACGACCGGATCAACAGATCAGCGCGCCGGCCTGGTGCTGGGTTTTGCTGCCGTGCCCGAGGCGCAGATTGTCGAGGCCGTGCAGGCATTGCGGCAGGCTTGGGGTCTGTAAATCAACCGCGGCGGCTTGCAGATTGGGCGCAAAAAAAAGGATGGCCGAAGCCATCCTTAAAAGGATGAAGGGCGCGAGCCCTTCCTGGTGAGTCAGGTTGCATCAGGCTTTTAGCGGCACCAAACGTGGGGCGATCATGTTCTCGGGGCGGAGGATGTCGGCCAGCAGGACTTCGTCGAGCAGCTGCTCTTCGCGCACCAGTTCCAGAACGCCGCGGCCACTGTCCAGGGCCAGCTTGGCGATGCGGGTGGCGTTCTCGTAGCCGATGTAGGGGTTCAGCGCGGTGATCAGGCCAATCGACTGTTCGACCAACTGGCGGCAATGCGCTTCGTTGGCGGTGATGCCGTCAATGCAGTGCTCGCGGAGCATGTCCATGGCGCGGGTCAGCAAGCGGATCGAGTCGAGAATTTTGTAGGCGATCAGCGGCTCCATCACGTTCAGCTGCAGCTGGCCGGCTTCGGCAGCCAGGGTCAGGGCCAGGTCGTTGCCGATCACTTCGAAGGCTACTTGGTTGACCGCTTCCGGGATTACCGGATTGACCTTGCCGGGCATGATTGAGCTGCCCGGTTGGCGGGCCGGCAGGTTGATCTCATTAATGCCGGTGCGCGGGCCGCTGGACAGCA
>JAURXE010000610.1 GCA_030654635.1 Pseudomonas sp. | reverse complement strand
GCAGGCTCCGGCCCGTGGTTGCTTGGCGCCGGGGCGCCAAGCACAAATCAGCCTTGACTGGTTTCGTTGGCCGCATCGGTGGCTGGCTGATCGTTGATCCACTGCCAAAACAACTGATAGGCCACCGCCAGCATTACCGGGCCAATAAACAGGCCGATGATGCCGCTGGCAATCATCCCGCCCAAGGCACCGATCAGAATTACTGGCATTGGCACCGAGACACCGCGGCCCAGCAGCAAGGGCTTGAGCACGTTATCGACCATGCCAGCGACGAAGGTATAGATACCAAAGGCGATGGTCGCCGCCGTGGCGCCTTCGGTGGCGAACACAAAGCCGATCACCGGAATGGTGATCAGGGTCGCTGGCAGCTGCATGATGCCCAGCAGCAAGATGCCGAGCGCCAGCAGGCCGGCGCCGGGAATGCCCATGACCACAAAACCGGCGCCCACCAGCAACATCTGGATAAAGGCGATACCCACCACGCCTTGGGCGACGGCGCGGATGGTGGCGGTGCACAGCTCGGCGATCTGCGGGCCTTTATCCGGGCCGGAAATGCGTGCCGCGATCAGCTGTGCGCTGTGGCTGCCCTTGTCGCCATAGGCCATGACAATCCCGGCGATAAACAGCGCGAAGATAAACATCAGTAGGCCGAAGCTGGCCCCGGCCAGTTTGCCCAGTAGGCTCAGGCTCGGACCCTTGAGGTGCGGGGCCACGGTTTGCAGCAATCCGGTGAGGTCGGTGGAGGCTTGCAGCCAGAAACCATGCAGGCTTTTGCCCACCAGCGGCCAGTTGGCCACCGAGTCGGCGGGTGGCGGGATATGCAAACCACCGCTTTTGACCACTGCAATAGTTTGCTGAATCGATTCGGCCATTGAATCACCGAGCAGGTACACCGGCACCAGCAGGATGCTCACGGCGATAAATACAATCAGCGAAGCGGCCCGCGCGTCACTGTTGCCCAGCTTGCGCTTGAGCATGCCGTGCAACGGGTAGAGGGTGATGGCCAAAATGACCGACCAGAGCATCAGGTCGAGGAAGGGGCGGAAGATCTGGAAGCAGCTAATCACCAGCGCGGCGATCAATCCGGCCCGAATCAGCACATCAAGCAGACCGCGCGACAGCACTTTCTCATTCAGGGGTGTGGGTAGCATGGGTTCGCTCCTAGCGGGTCATGGTCACGGCGGTGGCTCGGCGGCGCTGCGCTGCCGGCGACCGATGGTAGCGCAAAGTGCATGTTTGCGGCAGTTGGCGGGTGCGCTTTGGGTGGCAATCAATGTGGTCGTAAGCGCCGCCGCTCAGCCACCAGCCTGCGGTTATACTGCGGCGTCCCGGTTTGCCGGGCCTTATGTTCGAGTATTGAGGTCATCGCGTGAGTCATTCTGTCCAGCGGCGCTGGTATCCCATCAGCTTTGCCATTGCCGCCTTGGTGTTGTTGCCTTTGAGCGTGTTGCTGCTCAGTTGGCAGCAGGTCGATGGCGAAATTTGGGCGCATTTGTGGCAAACCCAGATGCCGCGCCTGCTGGGCAATACCGCCAATCTGTTGCTCGGAGTGGGGGTCGGCGTGACGCTGCTGGGGGTCAGCCTGGCCTGGCTCACCAGCCTCTGCGAGTTTCCCGGTCGGCGCTGGCTGGACTGGGCGCTGATGCTGCCGTTTGCCATTCCGGCCTATGTGCTGGCCTTTGTCTTTGTCGGCCTGCTGGATTACGCCGGGCCCGTGCAAAGCCTGCTGCGCGACCAGTTTGGCAGCGGCCTGCAGCTGCCGCGGGTGCGCTCCACCGGCGGGGTGATTGTGGTGCTGGTGCTGGTGTTTTATCCCTATGTGTACCTGCTCGCCCGCAGCGCCTTTCTGGCCCAGGGCAAGGGCTTGATGGAGGCGGCGCGGATGCTTGGGCAGTCGCCGTGGCAGGCGTTTTGGCGGGTCGCGCTGCCGATGGCGCGGCCGGCGATTGGCGCAGGCTTGGCCCTGGCGTTGATGGAGACCCTGGCCGACTTTGGCGCGGTCTCGGTGTTTAACTTCGACACCTTCACCACCGCCATCTACAAGACCTGGTATGGCTTTTACAGCCTGAGCAGCGCCACCCAGTTGGCCAGTTTGCTGCTGTTGGTGGTGGCCTTGCTGGTCTGGGCCGAGCGCGGTGCCCGCGGTGCGGTGCGCCCGGCCAATGAACGGCAGCGCACTAAAGCCTTATTTGAGTTGCGCGGTTTCGCGGCCTGGGCGGCCAGTGCCTGGTGCGGATTGGTGTTTGCCTGCGCTTTTGTTATCCCCGTACTGCAGTTGCTGGTGTGGGTCTGGCAGCGCGGCCGTTTCGACCTGGACGAGCGTTACAGCGGCCTGATTCTGCACAGCCTGATGCTGGCCGGGATGGCCGCCTTGCTCACCGTCAGCATCGCCTTGCTGCTGGTGTTCGCCCGGCGCATGGCGCCGACCCGGCCGATTCACCTGGCGGTGGCGGTGGCCAATCTCGGCTATGCCTTGCCCGGTTCGGTGCTGGCGGTGGCGTTGATGCTGGCCTTCAGTTATTTCGACCGCTGGTTGGTGATCCCGTTGTCGACGCTGTTGGGCGGCGCCGGTAAACCCTTATTGCTGGGCAGCTTGTTGGCCTTGTTGCTGGCCTATCTGGTGCGCTTTATCGC
>JAURXE010000608.1 GCA_030654635.1 Pseudomonas sp. | reverse complement strand
TCGCCAAATCGCGCATCGCCCGTTGTCGGCCAGTCGCTATGCCTCGGGATTGCGCAAGCTGGTGCGCAGCCACGAGCCAGTCAAGCTGGTCGACACCTTGGTGGTGGGCGCATTTATTGAGGCGCGTTCTTGTGAACGCTTCGAGGCGTTGGTGCCGTATCTGGATGATGAGCTGGCGACTTTTTACGCGGGTTTATTGAAGAGCGAAGCGCGGCACTTTCAAAAATACCTAAAACTTGCGTATCTGTATGGCGATGCCGCCGACGTCGATCGGGTGATTGAGAAGGTTCGGGCGGGGGAGCAAGAGTTGATCGAAGCGCCGGACACTGAGTTTCGCTTCCACAGCGGCGTGCCAGTCGTTTAACTCACGCAGCGGCAGACTCGCTGCCGGGTCTGCCAGGCTTTTAACGGCCTTTTAGAATGCGAAGGGCGCTTGCTGATAGCCGTTTTCGTCGACTTGCAGGGCCCAGCCTTGCCGGTCCCAGTCGCCTAATACAATGCGCTGCGCGGTTTGGCCGTTGACTTCAAGTGGGTGGGTGTTGGGTCTGTGGGTGTGCCCGTGGATCAGGGTGCGCACGCCATATTTCGCCATGATTCGCGGGATTTCTGCCAGCGTAACATCGGTAATGCTGGTGGCTTTTTGCTTGGTGTGCACTTGGCTTTCGTTGCGTAGTTTGCGCGCCAGTTGTCGGCGTTTGGTCAGTGATAAGTGGTGCAGAATCCACAGGCTCAGCGGGTTGCGCAGCAGTTTACGCATGCGCATGTAGCCGATATCGCTGGTGCACAGGCTGTCGCCATGCATCAACAAAACCCGTTCGCCGGATAAGTTGACCAGGCTGGGGTCGCGCAGCAGGGTGCAGCCGGCTTGCTGGCAAAAGGCTTGGCCAAGCATGAAATCGCGGTTGCCGTGCATCAGGTAGATGGCTGTGCCGCTGTCGCTGAGTTGGCGAAGCGCCGCAGCAATGCTGTGCTGATAAGGGCTCATGTCGTCGTCGCCGACCCAGACCTCAAAAAAATCACCGAGGATATACAGTGCCTCGGCGCCACGAGCGCGTTGCTGCAAGAACTGTAAAAACGCCCGGCTAATGTCCGGGCGTTGTTCTTCAAGGTGCAGATCAGAGATCAGTAAGATCACTCAA
>JAURXE010000607.1 GCA_030654635.1 Pseudomonas sp. | reverse complement strand
TTGCCATTAGCTTTGGCAAGCAGCTGTATGGCGGTCTGGGGCAAAACCCGTTTAATCCGGCGATGCTCGGCTACGTGGTGGTGCTGATCTCCTTCCCCCTGGAAATGACCCGTTGGCCAGCCCCCCACAGCGTCGGCATGCTCGCCGGGATTGAGCAGATTTTCGGTCTGGCACAGTTGCCCGACGGCTGGAGTCAGGCCACCGCCCTTGATGCGTTAAAACTCAACAAAAGTCTGACCATCGACGAGTTATGGCTACAGCATCCGGCCTTCGGCAGCCTCGGTGGACGCGCGGTGGAGTGGGTCAATGGCGCCTTCTTGCTCGGCGGCCTGTACCTGCTGCACAAGAAGCTAATCAGCTGGCACGCGCCGCTGGGCATGCTCGGCGCGCTGTTTATCATGAGCCTGGTGTTCTGGAATGGCAGCGGCTCGGACTCCAACGGCTCGCCGCTGTTTCACCTGCTAACCGGCGCCAGCATGCTGGGCGCGTTTTTTATCGTCACCGACCCGGTTTCCGGCGCCACCAGCAATCTCGGCCGGCTGATCTTTGGCGCAGGCGTGGGCGTGCTGGTCTATATCATCCGCACCTGGGGCGGCTACCCGGATGGCGTGGCCTTCGCCGTGTTGCTGATGAATCTGGCCGCGCCGACCATCGACTACTACAGCCGCCCGCGCAGCTACGGCCATAGCAAGGCCGAACGCGGCTTCAAGGTCGGAGAATAAGCATGAACCTGCCGGAAATTAGCCGCTCGATGCTAAAGAACAGCCTGTTACTGGGCCTGTTTGCCGTGGTCACGGTCGGCCTGGTGGCCATCACCCAGCAAGTCACGGCGCCGCGCATTGTCGCCGCCGAGCGCGCCGCGCAAACCCAGCTGCTCAGCCAGTTATTGCCCGCGAGCAGTTTTGATAACCTGCTGCAAGACAGCCAAGTAACCCTGGCAGTCGACCCGCTGCTGGGCAATCCCAGCCCTAAAACCGCTTACATCGCCCGCCTGCACGGCCAGCCAAGCGCGGTAATTTTACCGGTCACCGCACCCGACGGTTACAGCGGCGCCATCCATCTGCTGGTGGCGATCAAGGCCAACGGCCAGCTGGCCGGAGTACGGGTGCTCAAGCACAAGGAAACCCCAGGCCTGGGCGACAAAATCGAGCTAGCCAAAAGTGCCTGGATAGAGGGGTTTACCGGTAAAAGCCTGGCTGATCCCGCCGAATTCGGCTGGGCGGTCAAGAAAGATCAGGGCCAGTTTGACCAGTTCGCCGGCGCCACCATTACCCCGCGCGCCGTGGTTAAAGCGGTGCACCAGGCGCTGCAGTATTTTGATGCGCACCAACGCGAGCTGCTCACCCCCAGTAGCACGGCGGTGGAGAGCAGCACAGTGAGGAACAGCAATGGCTAGTTACCGCGAAATCGCCACCAATGGTCTGTGGCAGAACAACCCGGGGCTGGTGCAGCTGCTCGGCCTCTGCCCACTATTGGGGGTCAGCAATTCGATGGTCAACGCCCTTGGCATGGGCATCGCCACTGCACTGGTGCTGGCGTTTTCCAACGCCGCCGTGGCGCTGATCCGCAATCAGGTCAGCGATGCGGTGCGGCTGCCGGTGTTTGTGATGATTATCGCGGCGCTGACCACCTGCATCGAACTGCTGATGCAGGCCTTCACCTATCAGCTGTACCAAATCCTCGGGATCTTTATTCCGCTGATCACCACCAACTGCATCATCCTCGGCCGCGCCGAAGCCTTTGCCGCCAAGAACAGCGTGGCCAAGGCCAGCTTCGACGGGCTGATGATGGGCGCCGGTTTCGGCTTGGTGTTGCTGGCGCTCGGCACCCTGCGCGAACTGCTCGGCACCGGCATGTTACTGAGCAATATGCAGTTGTTGTTCGGCCCCATGGCCGCCAACTGGCAGATCACCTTGCTGCCCAATTATCCGGGCTTTTTGCTGGCGATTTTACCGCCCGGCGCCTTCCTGCTCCTGGGCCTGCTGATTGCGGCGAAAAACCAGCTTGACGCCCGCGCACTTGAACGCGCCAAAAATAATCAAGGCCCACTTGCCGCAACGCCAAGCCGACGGGTTCGAGTAACCGGAGTCATAGAGTGAACGCCACCAAACGCCACGAGATTTTCCGCCGCCTGCGCGAAGACGACCCCGAGCCGAAAACCGAGCTTGCCTATTCCACGCCATTTGAGCTGCTGATTGCGGTGATTCTCTCAGCGCAAGCCACCGACGTCGGCGTCAACAAGGCTACCGCCAAGCTGTTCCAGGTCGCCGACACGCCAGAAGAGATGCTGGAACTCGGCGAAGAGGGCCTGATCCCCTACATCGCCTCGATCGGGCTCTACCGGACCAAGGCCAGGAACGTCATCCGCGCCGCCGAGATCCTGCAGTCGCAGTACGGCGGCGAGGTCCCCCTGACGCGCGACGCGCTGCAGTCCCTGC
>JAURXE010000591.1 GCA_030654635.1 Pseudomonas sp. | reverse complement strand
CGCGTGTCGCTGGGTTTGGTGCACGACCTACGGGTGGTGCTGTTCAACAAGCTCTTGGTACTGCCGAATCGCTACTTTGATAATCACAGTTCGGGCCATCTGATTTCCCGTATCACCTTCAACGTCACCATGGTCACCGGCGCGGCCACCGATGCGATCAAGGTGGTGATTCGTGAAGGCATGACGGTGGTGTTTTTGTTCGCCTCCCTGTTGTGGATGAACTGGAAGCTGACCCTGGTGATGGTGGCGATACTGCCGCTGATCGGCCTGATGGTCAGCAGTACCAGCAAGAAGTTTCGCAAGCAGAGCAAGCAGATCCAGGTGGCCATGGGCGATGTCACCCACGTGGCCTCCGAGACCATTCAAGGCTATCGGGTGGTGCGCAGTTTCGGTGGCGAAAACTACGAACAAACACGCTTCCAAAGTGCCAGCCAGAGCAATACCGACAAGCAATTGCGCTTGGTCAAGACCGGCGCGGTCTACACCCCAACCCTGCAGTTGGTGACCTACAGCGCCTTGGCCTTGGTCATGTTCCTAGTGTTGTTTCTGCGCGGCGATTCGTCGGCCGGCGATCTGGTGGCCTATATCACCATGGCCGGTTTGCTGCCCAAGCCGATCCGTCAACTCTCGGAGGTCAGCTCGACCATTCAGAAGGGCGTGGCCGGTGCCGAGAGCATCTTCGAGCAGCTGGATGAGCCGTCCGAAGTCGATCGCGGCAGTGTCGAGCTGGCGCGCGTCAGCGGTCGCCTGGAAGTGCGCAACTTAAGCTTTCAATACCCAGATACCGAACAGCCGGTCTTGCATGACATCAGCTTCGTTGCCGAGCCGGGGCAGATGGTCGCGCTGGTCGGCCGCTCGGGCAGCGGCAAGTCGACCCTGGCCAGTTTGGTGCCGCGTTTCTATCATCACGAGCAGGGACAGATTCTGCTCGATGGGGTGGATGTCGAGGACTACAGCCTGCGCAACCTGCGCCGGCATATCGCCCTGGTGACCCAGCAGGTGACGCTGTTC
Organism: Pseudomonas sp.; assembly: GCA_030654635.1. Lineage (GTDB taxonomy): Bacteria > Pseudomonadota > Gammaproteobacteria > Pseudomonadales > Pseudomonadaceae > Aquipseudomonas. The sequence goes on along the minus strand of JAURXE010000591.1, from coordinate 887 downwards.
AACGACACGGTGGCCAACAATATTGCCTATGGCGACTTGGCCGGTGCGCCCTTGGCCGAGGTTCAGCTGGCCTCCGCCGCCGCCTATGCCGATGAGTTTATCGTCAAGATGCCCCAGGCCTACCAGACCCTGGTGGGTGAGAACGGCGTGCTGCTCTCCGGTGGCCAGCGTCAGCGCTTGGCGATTGCCCGCGCGCTGCTGAAAAACGCGCCGGTGCTGATTCTCGATGAGGCCACCTCGGCGCTGGACACCGAGTCCGAGCAGCACATCCAGGCCGCGCTGGATAAGGTCATGCAAGGTCGCACCACCTTGGTGATCGCCCACCGGCTGAGCACCATCGAGAAGGCCGATCTGATTCTGGTCATGGATCAGGGCCGCATCGTCGAGCGCGGCAGTCATGCCGAATTGCTAGCGCTGAACGGCTATTACAGCCGCCTGCACTCGCGGCAGTTTGCCGACGCTGACGAAGAAGTGGCTGTCGACATCCATGCTTAATCGTCTGCAGGCTTGGCGTGAGCGCGGCTGGACGCCCATTTCCGGCGCCGACTATGCCGCCGCCTGGCAGCGCTTCGGTGGCAGCGTGGCCACCCATCCGCAGGTGGTCGAGCGTCTGGCCGAGCTGGCCGGCATCCCGGTGCGTTATCTGGGCTGGTTGCAAAATGGCGAGTTGCAGGCGGCGTTGCCCACCTGGGGCCGGCATCTGGCGCTGTCCAAAGATGTGCTCAAGCGGCAGGGCAAGCGTGGCCTGTTCGATCTGGGCAATGCCGAGATCATCCTGCCGGTGGCGCCGGGCGTCAGCCTGCCGCTGCGCCATCGGGCGCGCTATGTCTCGCCTTTGCATGCCGAGCAGTTCAATACCCTGACTGAGCAGCCGGAAGGCCTGGCGC
>JAURXE010000590.1 GCA_030654635.1 Pseudomonas sp. | reverse complement strand
GTGCCCTGGCCGGCTACCGGCTGATTCGCTTTGACATCACCGCCAGCAATCCCGAGCAACGGGCCTTGCTCACCCACTACCAACTGTTTGGCCCGCCGGCCTTGCTGTTTTTTGCCCCCACGGGTGACGAGCACCAGGCTTTGCGTGTCGTAGGTGAGATCAACGCGGCCGACTTTGCCGCTCGCGTGCGCAGCGCCAATGCGCTGAATTAAGCATTAGCATCGCGCAATTGTCTTAAAAAGCCGGCATCGTGCTGGCTACTACCGACAACTGGACAGACTGTTGCGCATTCGGCATAGTCGCCCCAGCTAAGCAAAGGACAACACTATGGCCACCTTACTGGTGCTGCACGGCCCCAACCTGAACCTGTTGGGCACGCGCGAACCCGGCGTCTACGGCGCCACCAGCCTCGAGCAGATCAATCTGGACCTTGAGCAGCGCGCCCGCGAAGCCGGTCATCACCTGCTCTATCTGCAGAGCAATGCCGAGTACGAATTGATTGAGCGCATCCATGCCGCGCGCAACGAAGGCGTGGATTTCATTCTGTTCAATCCGGCGGCCTTCACCCATACCAGCGTCGCATTACGTGACGCGCTGCTGGCGGTGAGCATCCCATTCATCGAAGTGCACCTTTCCAACGTGCATAAACGCGAAGCTTTCCGTCATCACTCCTACTTTTCCGATGTTGCCGTAGGGGTGATTTGCGGTCTTGGCGCCAGCGGTTACCGCTTGGCCCTGGACGCGGCGCTTGAGCATATAGAACAAAATAAACGCCCCTGACCTGACATTGGGAGTTGCTGCTAGATGGATATCCGTAAAGTTAAAAAGCTGATTGAACTACTGGAAGAATCCGGCATTGATGAGCTCGAAATTCGCGAAGGCGAAGAGTCCGTGCGCATCAGCCGGCACAGCAAACAACCGACCTACGCGCAACCTATGTACGCCCAGGCACCCGCGCCGGCACCCGTAGCCGCCGCGCCTGTGGCTGCCGCAGTGGCCGAGGTTGCCAGCGCACCGAAACTGAATGGCCAAGTGGCCCGCTCGCCAATGGTCGGCACCTTCTACCGCACCCCGGGCCCAGCTTCCCCGGCGTTCGTGGAAATCGGTCAGAGCGTGAAGAAAGGCGACATCCTTTGCATCGTCGAAGCGATGAAAATGATGAACCACATCGAAGCCGAAACCAGCGGCGTGATCGAATCCATCCTGGTGGAAAACGGTCAGCCGGTTGAATACGACCAACCGCTGTTCACCATCGTCTGATGCGCGGAGAGCCGGCAATGTTGTTGCAAAAAGTCCTGATCGCCAATCGCGGCGAAATTGCCCTGC
>JAURXE010000586.1 GCA_030654635.1 Pseudomonas sp. | reverse complement strand
GCAGGTCGATACGGCCGTTGACCGGCGTCCAGCCCAGGCTGACCGAGAAGAACATGATCAGAATCAGCCCCCACCAGAAAATCGGCATCGAATAGCCGGCCAGCGCCAGGCCCATCACACCGTGGTCGAACCAGGAGCCGCGCTTGAGGGCGGCAATTACTCCGGCCAGCAGGCCCAAAACCCCGGCAAACAGCAGCGCCGCCAGGGACAGTTCCAGGGTGGCCGGGAACAGGGTGGTGAACTCCTGCCAAACGCTCTCGCGGGTGCGCAGCGATTGGCCCAGATCGCCCTGGGCCAGTTGGCTGATGTAGTCCAAATATTGCGCCGGCAGCGGTTTGTCCAGCCCCAGGCGGTGCAGGGCCTGGGCGTGCAGCACCGGGTCGATTTTGCGCTCGCCCATCATCACCTCCACCGGGTCGCCGGGGATCAGCCGAATCAGCGCGAAGGTCAGCAGGGTGATGCCGAAAAAGGTTGGGATCAGTAGCGCCAGGCGTCGAGCGATAAAAGACAGCATCGCGAGGAGGTACTCCACAACAGGTAAAAGGGTTCGACCGGCCCAAGGGCCAATCGCTAACAAATAGGGGTAGTGCTGCTGCCGAACCGCTGGTGAGCGATTCGGCAGGCACGGTGCGGCTTAGGGTTTAACGCTGACGCCATAGAAGGCGTTGAGGGCGAAGGGGCTGATCAGGAAGTCCTGCACGTTTTTGCGCATCGGCTGGAACACCGTCGAGTGGGCAATCGGGGTGATTGGCACCTGCTCCTTGAGGATGTGTTGGGCTTGTTTGTACAACTCGATGCGCTTAGGTTGGTCGGCGGTGGCCTTGGCGGCTTTGACCAGCTTGTCGTAGTCGGCGTTGCACCACTTGGAGAAGTTGTTGCCCTCCATCGCGTCGCAGCCGTAAAGGGTGCCGAGCCAGTTGTCCGGGTCACCGTTGTCGCCGCTCCAGCCGATCAGCATGGAGTCATGCTCGCCGGCCTTGGCGCGCTTCATGTATTCGCCCCATTCGTAGGTGACGATCTTGGCCTTGATGCCGATCTTCGCCCAGTCGTTTTGCAACATCTCGGCCATCAACTTGGCATTGGGGTTGTACGGGCGCTGCACCGGCATGGCCCAAAGGGTGATTTCAGTGCCTTCTTTAACGCCGGCGGCCTTGAGTAACTCGCGGGCTTTGGCCGGATCGAAGGCCGGGTCTTTGATGGTCTCGTCATAGGACCATTGGGTCGGCGGCATGCCATTCACGGCCAGCTGGCCAGCGCCTTCGTACACGGCGTTGATGATGGCTTGTTTGTTGACGGCCATATCCAGCGCCTGGCGGACTTCAAGCTTGTCAAAGGGCGGGTGTTTGACGTTGTAAGCGATGTAACCGAGGTTGAAACCGGCTTGTTCCGGCATGGCCAGGTTCGGGTCTTTTTTCAGACTGGCCAAATCAGCCGGGCGCGGGAACAGACTGATCTGGCACTCGCCGGCCTTGAGCTTTTGCATCCGTACCGAGGCGTCGGTGTTGATGGCGAAGATCAGGTTGTCGATCTTGACGTCTGCCGGCTCCCAGTAGTCCTTATTGCCGGTGAAGCGGATTTGCGCATCTTTTTGGTAGCGCTTGAACACGAACGGGCCGGTGCCAATCGGCTTTTGATTGATCTCGGCGGCTTTGCCTTGCTTGAGCAGCTGGTCGGCGTATTCGGCCGATTGAATCGAGGCAAAACTCATCGCCAGGTTCTGGATAAAGGCCGCATCGACGCCGGCCAGGGTGAACTTGACGGTGTGGTCGTCGAGTTTTTCCAGCTTGCTGATATTGGCGTCCATGCCCATGTCGGTGAAGTAGGGGAACTCCGCCGGGTAGGCCAGGTTGAACGGGTGCTTCTTGTCGAGCATGCGCTGGAAGGTGAAGAGCACGTCGTCGGCATTGAACTCGCGGCTGGGCTTGAAGTACTCAGTGGTATGGAACTTCACCCCAGGGCGCAGATGAAAGGTGTAGCTCAGCCCATCCGGTGACACATCCCAGCTGGTGGCCAGGCCCGGAATAACCTTGGTGCCACCGCGCTCGAACTGGCTCAGACGATTGAACATGGTTTCTGCCGAGGCGTCGAAATCAGTACCTGTGGTGTACTGACCCGGATCAAAACCGGCGGGACTGCCTTCGGAGCAGAACACCAGGTTGCTGGCGGCGTGGGCGAAGGGGGCGCTGGCGATTAGTCCAGCGGCAAGCAAAAACGGGATGGCGACATTCTTGCGCATGATGGCCTCAGGGTTGTTTGATTGCTGTTATTGGTATCAACGTTTGAGGGGCGGCTATCACCGCCGGCCCGTCCGACGTTATGCAGCTGGCATGCCCGCTGCAAGTCGGTTGACCTGATTAGTGTAGAAGCTGTGGCGAGTTCGTCAGTGGATGTCGCAATTTCGCAACTCTCAACGCCAAGCGGGGGGCGTTGAGAGTAATTTCCTGCCGAGTTGGTCAGCAGTTTTGTGCGGTTTTGGTGCGCTTAGGGCATCTGCACTTCAATCACACCGTCGGCATTGACGCTGACCTGGCTGCTACCGGCTTCGATCTCCGGGGTTGGCGCAGACTTGGCCATCGACATGCTCTCCATCTGCATGCGCATCGGTTGTGGGCGTTGGAAGCCGCCGCCATTCAGGCTCAAGCTGACCAGCTTGTAACTCTTGCCGCCCAGCGCCGTGGTGGCCAGTTGCGCGCGGGCCTTGAAGGCATTGATGGCGTCTTGCAGCAAGGCGTCTTCGGTTTTTTTCTGGGTCGGGTTGGCCACGCTAAAGCTCATGCTGCCCATTTTTAGCTGCTGCAAAAGCTCGCCGGTGAGCTTGGACAGGGTGGCAAAATCGGCGCTCTCCAGGCGTATCTCGGCGCGCTCACGCCAGGCGCTGATGCGCTGGTCGTCGTCATAGACCGGATAACTGTTGCGGCTGCCCAGGCTAATGGTCACCCCGCTGCTTTTGCGCGCCTGCTGCAGCGCCTCGTTCATGCTGGCGGTAATGCCGGCGGCCAGCTTGGCCGGATCTTTGTGTTGCGCCTCGCTGTAGAGGGTGACCTGCATCAGGTCGTGGGCCACTTCCTGGCTGACCTCGGCGCGCAGGGCGATCTGGTTGTAACGCGCTTCTTCGGCACTCACGGCAGCGCTGCCGAGGGCGGCAAAACCAAGACTAACGACGGCGGCAAGACGGGTGATAGACGACATGCGAACTCCTTGTGCAATGACGATAAGTGCCAGCGGACTGCTGCGAGGCAAAGATTACCCTGCTCAGACCGGCAGGCAACAGCTGGGTTCCGTTATTGAGTGATCGCTCAGTTTCTGCTGTCGCGTGCCTGCGGCGGGTTGCCGCAGTGGGCGAGCTGTGCCTGCGGCATGGTTATACTCCTCGGGTTATGCGCCAGCGCCCCCTTGGAGAGCCCATGTACGGCCCCACTCAGTTACTCTCAGCCAGCCGGCAAAACCTCTGGCGTTTGACCCTGATTCGCGTCCTGGTGCTGGCCGCGCAAGCCGGCTCGGTGGGCTTTGCCTATCTGTCGGACATACTGCCGCTGCCCTGGCTGGCGCTGAGCATTACCCTCGGTGTGTCGGCATCGTTTTGTGCCTTCACCGCCTTGCGGGCGCAAGGGCCATGGCCGGTCACCGAGCAGGAATATGCGCTGCAACTGGCCGGCGACCTGATCATCCACAGCGTGCTGCTCTACTACGCCGGCGGCTCGACCAACCCCTTCGTCTCCTATTACCTGGTGCCGTTGACAATTGCTGCGGCCACCTTGCCCTGGATGTATTCCATGGCCCTCAGCGGCCTGGCCCTGAGTGGCTATACCGGTTTGTTGATCTGGTATCACCCGCTGGCGCTGCATGGCGTCGAGCATGAGGCGATGCTGATCAGTCTGCACCTGTTTGGCATGTGGCTGAACTTTGCCCTGTCGGCGGCCTTTATCACCTTCTTCGTGGTGAAGATGGCCGGCGCCTTGCGCCGCCAAGACCAGCTGCAGGCCGAGCGCCGTGAAGAGGGCATGCGTGACCAACAGTTACTGGCGGTCGCGGCCCAGGCTGCCGGCGCCGCCCATGAGTTGGGCACCCCGCTGGCGACCATGAGCGTACTGATTAAAGAGCTGCGCCAGGAGCACCCCGACCCGCTGCTGCAAGAGGACCTGGCAGTGCTGCAAGAACAGGTGCAACTCTGCAAGGAGAGCCTGCAACAGCTGGTGCGCGCCGCCGAGGCGGATCGGCGCCATGCGGTGCAGGAGCAAACGGCCAGCCAGTGGCTGGAGTCGGTGCTGCGTCGCTGGCACCTAATGCGCCCGGAGGCCAGTTATCGCTTTCAACGTCTGGGGGTGGGTGCCGCGCCGCGGATGATGCCGCCGACCGACTTGACCCAGTCGCTGCTCAATTTGCTCAATAACGCCGCTGACGCCTGCCCGGACAAACTCGATATCCAGCTGAATTGGGACGCCCAATGGATCACCCTGAGCATCCGCGATCATGGCGCCGGCGTGCCGCTAGCGATTGCCGAGCAACTGGGCCGGCCGTTTTTCACCACCAAGGGCAAGGGCTTCGGTTTAGGTTTGTTTTTAAGCCAGGCCAGCGTCACCCGTGCCGGTGGCTCGGTAAAACTGTATAACCATGAAGAGGGCGGCACGCTGACTGAACTGCGGCTGCCGCGAGCCATTGGCGCCGGCCTTGGGCCTTTTTGAGGGTGCCGTAGTTGTTAGCGGCCACCAGCTTTTTTGATCCACGAGGAATGCAATGAGCAACGAAGCCCCAATCGATGGCGAAGCCCCAGAGGTAGCTGAAGAGCTCCCGCACCTGCTGCTGGTCGACGATGACGAAACCTTTACCCGAGTGATGGCGCGCGCCATGACCCGTCGTGGTTTTCGCGTCAGCACTGCCAACTCGGCCGAAGCCGGGCTGGCGCTGGCGACGGCCGATCTGCCGGAATACGCGGTGCTCGACCTGAAAATGGACGGCGACTCCGGTCTGGTGTTGCTGCCCAAGTTGCATGAGCTGGACCCCGAGATGCGCGTGCTGATTCTCACCGGTTATTCGAGTATTGCCACGGCAGTGGAGGCGATCAAGCGCGGCGCCTGCAACTACCTGTGCAAACCGGCCGATGCCGATGATGTGCTGGCGGCGTTGCTGTCCGAGCATGTCGATCTGGATAGCCTGGTGCCAGAAAACCCGATGTCGGTAGACCGCCTGCAGTGGGAGCACATTCAGCGGATTCTCGCCGAACACGCCGGCAATATCTCCGCCACCGCCCGCGCCTTGGGCATGCATCGGCGCACCCTGCAGCGCAAATTGCAAAAGCGCCCAGTACGTCGTTAAAGTCCCCAGCTCAACAAGCTGTAAGCGCACGCAGGATAGGCCTGTGGACCTATGGGCGGGTGGATGCAGGGTGGATTCAGGAGTGCAGCGAGCAATCCACCACTTATAGCGACTAATCCACTCGCCGCAGGTTGTTGCCAGCTTGCGCTGCGCTTATCCAAGCTGTGGGTTGAGGGAACCGCAGCGCTACCGGTAGCATTTCAACTGGCATACAGATACGGGCAGATTAAGGCGCCTATTTACATTTTCCTCGCAGCGAGCCGTATTGATGAGCCACAACGCCCAGTATTCAGGCATTAACGACACCGCTGGCAGCGGCTTTTTTGCCCGGGTCTGGCAGCTAACCTCGGCCTACTGGCGTAGCGAAGACAAGCGCATGGCCTGGCTGTTACTGGTCGTGGTGGTGGCCTTGTCGTTGGTCGGCGTGGGCTTTGCGGTGGCCTTTAACAATTGGTATCGCGAGTTCTACAACGCCCTGCAGAACAAAGACCTAGCCGCCTTTGCGCGGCTGATGTGGTATTTCGGCGGGCTGGCGGCGGTGGCGATTTTAATCGCGGTGTATCGGCTGTACCTGACCCAGATGTTGACTATCCGCTGGCGTCGCTGGCTCACCGAGCAACATTTTGCCGCCTGGCTGAGTGACAAAAATTACTACCAGCTTGAGCATGGCGGCAGCACCGATAACCCCGATCAGCGCATGAGCGAGGACTTAAACAGCTTCACCGACAGTACCCTCAACCTGGGCTTGGGGCTGATTAAAAACGTGGTCAGCCTGGTTTCGTTCTCGGTGATTCTGTGGGGCGTGTCGGGCAGCATTGAGCTGTTTGGCATCGAGATTCCCGGCTATATGTTTTGGTCTTCCTTGCTGTACGCAATGCTTGGCAGTTGGTTGGTGCATCTGGTGGCGCGGCGTTTGATCGGCTTGAACAATCGGCAGCAACGTTTCGAAGCCGACCTGCGTTTTGGCTTGGTGCGGGTCCGTGAAAACGCCGAAAGCATTGCCCTGTACCAAGGCGAGGCGAACGAGCAGGCCCGCCTTATGAGCCGCTTCGAGCAAGTGTGGAGTAACTTCTGGGAGCTGATGCGGGTGCAAAAGCGCCTGACATTTTTTAGCGCCGGTTATTCGCAAGTGGCCACTATTTTTCCGTTTATCGTCTCTGCTCCGCGTTATTTTTCTGGGCAAATTCAACTGGGCGATGTGATGCAAATCAGCTCGGCGTTTGGCCAGGTGCAAGACAGCATGAGCTGGTTTATCGACTCCTACGCCAGCCTCGCCAACTGGCGCGCCACCACCGACCGTTTACTGAGTTTTCGCCAAGCCTTGGTCGAAGGCCAAGCGCGTCAGGCGTCCCCGGCCATCGCCCGCTTGCCGGCGACTGCTGACCTGCAATTGCAGGGCTTAGCCCTGAGTCTGGCCGATGTACGTAACTTGCTTAACGCCAGTACTCTGCGGATTGCCGCCGGTGAGCGGGTGTTGGTAAGTGGCGCTTCGGGGTGCGGCAAGAGCACCTTGCTGCGTGCCTTGAGTGGTTTGTGGCCATATGGCAGCGGCGCCCTGAGTTTGCCCGCGCACAGCTTATTTGTGCCGCAAAAACCTTATCTGCCGATTGGTACTTTGCGCGCTGCACTGAACTACCCGCATGCCGCCGACAGTCACTCGGACGAGCGCTTGGCCAAGGTTTTGCTCGATTGCCGGTTGCCCCATCTGGTGGCCGTGCTCGACCAAGAGCAGCATTGGCAGCATCTGTTGTCGCCGGGGGAGCAGCAACGTTTGGCGATTGCCCGGGTGTTGCTGGTAGCCCCGCACTGGTTGTTTCTCGATGAGGCTACCTCGGCGCTGGACGAAACCGATGAGGCCGCGCTCTACCAGTTACTGGTCGAGCAATTGCCGCAGGCCGGCATCGTTAGCGTTGGCCACCGGGCCAGCTTGAAACGCTTCCACAGCCGCCAAGTGCGCATTGAGCAGCAGCAGCTGCATTGCAGCGAGTTGCCGCAGCCGGCTTGATTGCCGGTTGTAGGCGCCAGCTTGTGACCCACATGGAGGTGGGAAATGCAGCAAGTCGTAGGGTGGACAACTGCGGAGCATTGCCCACCGCAAGGCAACCGCGAAGCCTTGCCCAGCACCGCACAACGACCGCAACAGCTCTGCGAGCCGGTGGAAAACGCTTCG